>NZ_CASEGO010000087.1 GCF_949287625.1 uncultured Brachyspira sp.
TAATTGCGTTTTTTGCAACTTTTTTGTGCGGCAAAAAAGTTGATAATTCTATATAATGTACATCAGTTGACAAAATGAAATCGTTCCAGTATATACTGATGTTATTAATATTATAATGAATAATCTTGCTAAAGCAGGTTAGGATATTATAATATTAATTAATAAATAATTAAGAGGCATTAACTTTTTTATAAGCTAATGCCTCTTATGTTTTAGGATTTATTTTTTATTTATGCTTTCATCAATGCTTCGCCCAAACTTATACATTCACTTACAGCATTATCATCTGGAGTAAGATTTGCAGTAAGTCCGTCTTTAACTAAAGAAGCACCTGCAGAACTTACATCTTCCTGCCAATTTCTCATCCATTCTCCATCGCCCCAATCATAAGAGCCGAATAAAGCAACTTTTTTGCCTGATAAACTTCCTCTTACAGAATCATAAAAAGGCTGAAATTCTGACTCTTCTAAAACTTCAGACCCCATTGCTGGGCAGCCTAATGCTATTTTTGAATAGTTGTTTATATTTGCCGCATCGAAACTTGATACACTAAAAATATCAGCTTCTCCTCCGGTATTTTCTATGCCTTTTTTTACATTCTGAGCCATTAACTCAGTATTACCTGTGCCGCTCCAATATATTATTGCTATTTTATCACTCATATTATTACCTCCTTATGTAATAAATAATAATTTATAAATATTAGAAAGCCAAATATAAAAATTGTGAGCATATAGCAAATTCATTTGCTATACATTTTTAGCGGACAATTTTTATTAGCAATAATAAGAAAAATAATAATTTTTTGTTTTAATATTTTTATCTTATTATTATGAAGAATGATGTTTGTAATCGTCCATTATCTCCAAAATGCCCTTTCCTCTTAAAAATGTATTCACATAAAAATTTCTGCATCTATTATAATTATCAAAAATTTCAATAGCTTCTTTTTTATTATGATACACTTTCCAATATCCAGTATATAAGCTATTTTTTCCATAGTTATTTATAAAGCCGTCTATATCTATAAGAGGGTAGCCTAAAAATATACCTATTTCATGAGGAAATATTTTATAATACTGCATTCTCCTTTTCAAAACCTCTATGCTTTCATATATATTTTTTGACTTATATCCGTAATTTTTCAAAAACTTAAAAACATTATCATCTGATAAATAATTTTCTAGCTCTTTTTTATTATAAACATAAACTACAGCTTTATTATTATAATATTTTATTATAGTTATATTTATGCCTCTTTTGTTTAGAATATTGTTGTATAAAGAAACTTTTTTATTAAGTTCTTCTTTATCTTTATATTCATAAGTAAATATATTAGCTATTTTTATACCTGATAAAGCAGGTGCACAATGGTCAATAATTAATTTATCAAACATTCAATCTCCTATTGTTAGAGTATTCTAACATATAGATTAAAAATTGTCAATAGTTTTGTTAGTATATTCTAACATTTTTTATAAAATTTTAAATAAAATTAAATCATGCATTTAAAATATTTGCTTTTTTTTAAATTTTTATTATAATTGTAAAATATTCATAAACTTTTTACTTTTTTTGTTTTTAACTTTTATATATTTAGACTTTATATATTCACTTTAATACTTTTATATTTAATCTTTAACCTATAAAGAATTTTTTATAAATGAAGGAGTTTATATTATGGCAGAAAAACAAATACTAAATTTTGAAGCCGAAACTAAACAAATATTAAATTTAATGGTGCATTCTATATACACTCATAAAGAAATATTTTTAAGAGAGCTTATCTCAAATGCAAGCGATGCATTGGACAAAGCAAGATTTGAATCTATAACAAACGGCGATAAATACCCAGACATAGATAATTTAAGAATAAAAATAGATACAGATGAGCAAAACAGAACTCTAATCATTCAGGATAACGGTATCGGTATGACTAGAGAAGATGTTATTAATAATATAGGTTCTATTGCAAGAAGCGGTACTAAAGCATTTTTGGAAAGAATACAAAAAGATAAAGAAGCATCAAAAGAAAGCGGAATAGATTTGATAGGGCAGTTCGGAGTTGGTTTTTATTCTGCTTTTATGGTTGCTGATAATATTGTAATAGAGACAAAGCATGCAGACAGTGAAAAAGGCGTACGCTGGGAAAGTAATGGGGACGGATCTTACTCTGTAGAAGATATTGATAAACAAGACAGAGGAACTAAAATTATATTAAAACTAAAAGGAAAAGATGAAAAATTAGAAGAAGAAGGCTTTATTGATGATGATTACTGCAATAAATATACATTAGAGCGTTTAATACATAAATATTCTAATTATGTTCATTATCCTATAGTTATGGATATGCCTATACCTAAAAAGGACGAAAAAGAAGTTCAGCAGTATGAAGAGAAAACTATTAACTCTATGATAAGCATATGGCAGAAATCAAAAAGCGATGTTAAGCCAGAAGAATATAATGAGTTTTATAAAGAGCATTTTCATGATTATACTGATCCTTTTGAAGTTATACATACTAAAGCTGAAGGCACTATAGAGTATACTGCACTTTTATTTATACCTTCAAAAGCTCCTTTCAATTTCCTTCACCCAGATTTTGAAAGAGGACTTGAACTTTATTCAAGAAATGTATTTATAATGAGCAAATGCAAAGACTTACTTCCAGAGTATTTAAAATTTGTAAGAGGATTAGTTGATTCTCCAGACTTCTCACTTAACATTTCAAGAGAGATTTTACAGCACAGCACCCAATTAAAAAGAATAGCTTCTAATGTTGAAAAGAAAGTTCTTGATACTTTGGAAAATATGCTTAAAAATGACAGAAAAAAATATGAGAAGTTTTTTAAAGAGTTCGGCGAATCTATAAAAATTGGCATATATTCTGATTTCAGCAAAAAAGATAAACTTGCAAATCTTTTATTATTCCAATCTTCAAACACAGCTGATGATGAATATACTACATTAGCAGAATATAAATCAAGAATGAAAGAAGGGCAGGAGTTTATATATTATGCTGCTGCTAAAGATAAATCTGCTATAGAAAAACTTCCTCATATGGAAGGAATGAAAGAAAAAGGCTATGAAGTGCTATACTTTACTGACAGAGTAGATGAGTTTATGGTTAGTATGATGAGAGAGTTTGACGGTACTAAACTTCATTCTATACTTCAGGCTGATAATTCTGAAAATAAAGATGAAAATAAAGACAGTGCCAACAAAGAAGTTCTTAATGCTATAAAAGATGTATTAGGTGCTGATAAAGTTGCTGAAGTAAGAGAGACTGACAGACTCAAAGAGAGTGTTGTTTGTTTGTCAAATAAAGAGGATTCTATCAGCTTTAATATGGCTAAAGTTTTGGCTGAAACAGGAAATAATATGTTTGGTATGAGGCCTGAAAGAGTATTAGAAATTAATACTTCTCATGATGTTTTCAAAGCTATAGAAAAAGAATACAATGAAAATAAAGTTTCTGATATTTTCAAAGAATACAGCGAGCTTTTATATGATGAAGCCTGCATACTTGAAGGACTTCCTCTTGAGGATCCAAAACTATTTGCAAGCAGAATGAGTAAATTAATGCTTAAATTATAAAAAATGTTTAATTAAAATTGGTAACTGATTAGAAATAATTAGTTTATCAAAACAGTAATAAAAGGCTTGGGTTTTAATACTTGAGCCTTTTTTATTTATTATAATTATTTTAAGTTCATACCTATATTCGTAACAGAAATTTTCTCTATATTTAAAACTTGAATTATAAAAGCTATAGATTTCAATTACCATAGCTCTAAAACATATTTTATTAATAAAATAGTAATTATATTTGAAAAAATAAAAAATTGACAAATTATAATTGTTTAGGTATATACTGAAAATTTTTAAGATTTGTCAATCTTTTTATTCAACTTTTTCCCGCCTTCGCTTACCTACGGCACACAGAAAGTTGCTGCCAACACTACAGGTGGACTTCGTCGGCACGCAGAGCGGGCACGACTGTGTACTTTGTAGGGCTAGTCCCCACAAATCTAAATTTTAAAAATTTATTTTTGACTATAGATAGTTGTCAGTATATACTTATGTAATTATCTATAATTCTTAGTAAAGCTGCAAAATTAAAGCATTGTCAATGATTTAATCACTAACAATGCCTTGTAAAAATTATAAATTATATATTAATTATTAGCACTTTCTTCTTTCTCTAATTCTTTTACATACATATTCAAAAAAGGCTTATAAATAAAATAGTCCAATATAATCAATCCTATTATCAATACTGGGGCTAAGAAGTGTAAATTAGTTGATATAAAAGAACCTAATACAGAAGGAGTAGTCCAAGGTACTAATCCTACTATTCTGCTTATTATATTTAATTTCAAAAATGTATAAGATATAACCGCATTTATAATTGGTGTTATAATGAATGGTATAACAAAAATAGGATTCATAACAATAGGAGTACCAAACATGATAGGTTCATTGATATTAAAGAAACCGGGTACTATAGAGAGTTTACCTACATATTTTAAATGTTCGCTTTTAGTCATAATCATAGCTATACATAATCCCAAAGTTGCACCTGAACCGCCTATATATACAAAACTGTTTAAAAACTCACCTGCAAATACTTTTGGTATTTGTTCGCCTGCTGCAAGAGCTGCTTGGTTTAAGGCCAAATTAGTTAAGACTATAGGGTTTATTATAGCATTAACAACGTTAGCACCATGTATACCGCAGAACCATAATATATGCACCAATAATAATATAATAATTATAGATACTAAACCGTCAGACATACTTAATAATGGCTGTAATATTTTCATTATTAAATCTGGGATCATAATCTGCATGCTGTTTTGTATTATCCAGTTTATAGTTTGGAATAAGAAAGATATAACTGCTACTGGAATTAAAATTTCAAAAGATTTTGATATTGCAGGAGGAACAGAATCAGGAAGCTGAATCATAATTTTTTTGTTTACTAAGAATCTTGATATTTCTACTGCCAATATAGAAGCAATAATAGCAACAAAAAGACCTTTAGCATCCATATATCTTGCATCTAATACCGCTACATTAGTTTCTTCAGCAACATATAATAATTGAGAAGCTGCCCCTATTACAGTTACAGCTAAAGATTTTGCTGATAATAGTAAAAAAGAATACATAGATAAAAATCCGTTTGTAAGTTTATCTATATTGTAATATCCAGCTAATGAATAGCCTATCCCAAATGATATAAATAAGGACATTACTCCCATACTCACATTAAATATTTGTATATAATGTCCAGAAAATGCATTTACAAAGTTTTCATAAGGTTTAAAATACATAAAGTTAGTAGGATCATTTAAAGGTAAATTAAATAATAAAAGTACAAATGAACCTATAATGATAAATGGTGTTGCAAATACAAAACCATCTTTAATACAGTTAAGATATCTGTTTCCTGCTACTTTAGCCATGATAGGGAGAAATTTGCTTTCCATAAAAGCATTAAATTTTTCTTTCATTTTAGAGTCTCCTTAATTTTTTATCTATCTATTTATACTATTTATATCTATATTATTGTTATTTAAATATCTGTTTATGATAATATCATAGCACAGTATAAAACTCCAATTAAATAATTTCCGTATTAATGTACTAATTTTGTTGTTTGAGTTTATAGTTATTTATATTATTATTTTGGTATCTATATTACTGTTATTATGAAATTTATTTTTAATAGGAGTTTATTTATGGCTTTTAGAAAAGGTTTTTTATGGGGCGGTGCTACAGCTGCTAATCAATGCGAAGGCGGATTTGATAAAGGAGGAAGAGGTCTTGCAAATGTAGATGTTGCACCTCATGGTAAAGATAGAGCTGCCGTTATTACTGGTAAAATGAAAATGTTTGATTTTGATAAGGATCATTATTATCCTTCAAAAGATGCTATTGAGATGTATTCGCATTATAAAGAAGATATAAAATTATTTGCTGAAATGGGTTTTAGTGTTTACCGTATGTCTATTGCTTGGAGCAGAATATTTCCTAAAGGCGATGAAGATAAACCTAATGAAGAAGGATTAAAATTTTATGAAGATGTTTTTAAAGAATGTTTAAAATATAATATAAAACCTTTAGTAACAATAACACATTTTGACTGTCCTATGCATCTAATAAAAGAATACGGCGGATGGAGAAATAGAAAACTTATAAAATTTTATGAAAATCTCTGCAATGCTATATTTAATAGATATAAAGGATTAGTTGAATATTGGCTTACATTTAATGAAATTAATATGATACTTCATGCACCTTTTATGGGAGCAGGACTTTGTTTTGAAGAGGGTGAAAATGAAGAAGAGGTTAAGTATCAGGCAAGTCATCATGAATTAGTTGCAAGTGCTTTGGCTACTAAAATAGCACATGAGGTTGATCCTAATAATAAAGTAGGCTGTATGCTTGCTGCTGGAACTTATTATCCTTATTCTTCAAAGCCTGAAGATGTACTAGCAGCTCAGCAGAAAAATGATGAGATGTATTTCTTTGTTGATGTTCAGTCAAGAGGAAAATATCCTGCTTATGCTTTGAAAAAATTTGAGAGAGAGAATTTAAATATAAAAATGGAAAAAGAAGATTTAGAACTTTTAGAAAAATATCCTGTTGATTTTATCTCTTTCTCTTATTACACTACAAGATGTGCAAGTGCTGATAAAAGTAAATATATTATGCCTAAAGATAATATAGCAGCTGATATAAAAAACCCAGAATTAAAACAAACTGATTGGGGCTGGACTGTTGACCCATTAGGTATAAGAGTTACTTTAAATGATATTTATGACAGATATCAAAAACCTATGTTTATAGTTGAAAACGGACTTGGTGCTTATGATAAAGCTGATGAAAATGGATATGTTGAAGATGATTATAGAATAGATTATTTAAGAGATCATATCAAAAATATGAAAGATGCTGTTGAAATTGACGGGGTAGATTTGATTGGCTATACTACTTGGGGACCTATAGATTTGGTTTCTGCTGGTACTGGTGAAATGTCTAAAAGATATGGATTTATATATGTTGACAGAGATGATTTTGGTAATGGTACTTTAAAAAGAAGCAGAAAAAAATCTTTCTTCTGGTATAAAAAAGTTATTGAAAGTAATGGTGAAAATTTAGAATAAATTATTTAAATTTATGAAATTAAAAAGCAAGATTCTGTTTAGATAGTTTCTTGCTTTTTATTTTTTTATCATACTTGTAAAACTAAATTAATAAATCTTTAGACTATTATATTTTTTTAGTATTTTTTATTTTATAAATGTCTTTTTTTCCTTGAAAATATATAAATTTAAAAAAGTAATTTTAACAAATTGTAATTGTTTAGGTATATACTCTCAACGCCAAATGCCAAAAAAGCTAGATAATTTTATAAGATGCAGTTTTTTACAATTACACATAAGAAAAAATTATAATCAAAAAATTAACTATAATGCAAATAAAAAGAGTAATAATATTAAGTTTTTATTCTTACCAGTTTTAGGTTTTTATATAGTTTTATTATTTAATTTCTTTATATAATATAACATCTTTACCGCTTTCAGTTAATTGAGCAAGTTTAGGAACTATTGATTTGAAATGTTCAGTATTATTATGATTTTCTATGGATTTCTCATCTTTCCATTCTTCTATAAAAGTTAAATATTTACCATCTAAACTTTCATATAAACTATATGATATACAACCATCTTCTTTTCTGCTTTTTTCTATAAGTTCTTTTGCTGTTTCAATAAATTCTTTTCTATTTTCTTCTCTAACAGGATTTTTTGATACTATTTTTATCATGTTTTTATTAACCTTAGATTTATCAGAATTATCTTTGTTATTAATTTTTTTATTATATTTATTTTGGGCTATTATAGGAGATTCAAATAATGCTGTTTTAACTGCATCTATAACATTATCAGCAATAACAGTATTTAATTCTTCAATTTCTTTTTTACTAAAATTTGAAAGGACATAATCATTAACTTTTTTACCAGCACTAGGTCTTCCTATGCCTATTCTAATTCTAGTAAAATCATCACTATGAAGCTGAGCAATTAAACTCTTTATTCCATTATGCCCACCCGAACTTCCGCCTTTTTTTATCTTAAAAGTTCCAAAAGGTATATCCATATCATCGTATATCACTATTATATCATCAAGTTTTACATTAAAAAATTTGGATATATAAAGGGCTGATTCTCCAGAGAGATTCATAAATGTCTGAGGTTTAAGAAGTATATATTCTATATCCTTAGACTTTCCTCTTGCATATAAAGATTTCTTTTTATTAGTATCAAAATTGAGAGATAAATTTTCTGCTATTTTATCAATAAGAATAAAACCAACATTATGCCTGTTATTCTTATATTCATCACCTGGATTTCCAAGCCCTATAATTAATTTAGTAATCATGAATATTTCTTTTTCGCAGCCTGAGGAGAATCAAACAACGCTATACAAGTAGCATCTACAACATTATCAGATATATCTCTAATTTTTTTTCTTTCATCTTTGGAGAAAGGTGCTAAAAGGAAATCAGCTTTTTCCTCATTTTCTGGGCAAGCTCCTATTCCAACTCCAATTTTAGTAAAATTATAGCTTTTTAAAGATTCTTTTATACTTTTTATACCATTATGATCTATTGTATATTCTTCTGTTTCTTCCTCAGAACCATCAGTTTTTGAAGGTATAACTCTAAATTCCCCTATTGGAACACTAGTATCATCATAAATCACTATGATATTTTCAACAGTAATTTTCATAAAACTAGCCATATAAAGAGCTGCTTCTCCAGAGAGATTCATAAAAGTAAGAGGCTTTAAAAGTAAATACTCCATTTTACCATGTTTGCCTCTGCCAAAAACAGTTTTCTTTTTCTTAATATCTAATTCAACATTAAGTTTTTTAGCAACTCTATCCAAAATCATATAACCGACATTATGTCTATGATTTTTATATTGTTCTCCTGGGTTACCAAGTCCCATTACTAATTTCATCATCAAATAGCAATCCTAGATGTAATTATGCTTCAGCACCTTTATTAGCAACTTCGTCATCTTGAGTAGTAACAACTGTAACAACAGCTTTAGAACCATCACCAACAGGATCAACACCTTCTGGGAATTTGATATCGCTAATATGTAAGCTGTCACCTACTTTTAATTCGCTTACATCAACTATTAGTTCTCTAGGTATAGATCCAGGCAAAGCTCTGATAGGCAAACCATATTCTACTTGTTCAAGAGTACCGCCGCCTAAACGCACACCTTCTGGTATACCTTCTATGTGAATAGGAACATAAGTTTTGATTTTTTTATTTCTGTCTATTTCATAAAAATCTATATGTCTGATACTTCTTTTTATACCATCTATTTGATAATCTTTTACTAAAACTTCTCTAGCTTTATCATTTTCTATATCTAAAGTAATTATATCATGCTGACCTGCCAAAGAGAAAACTTTAACAAATTCTTTTAATTCCACAGCTATAGAATATTGATTTTCTCTTCCGTAAAGAGTGGCTAATGCATAACCTTCATTTCTCAATTTACGTCCAACGCTTTTAAATTTTGTATCTCTTTGTAAAGCTTTAATAGTATAATTCTCGCTCATATTTCTTTCCTTATTATATTTTACTTATCAAATAGAACACTTATAGAAAGTTCCATATGTATATGTCTAATAGCATCAGCAATTACAGGGGCTACCGAAAGAACTTCTATTTTGCTTCCTAATCTGTCTTTCATAACTTTCAAACTATCTGTGATATAAAGTTTTTCTATATCGCTTGCATTAATTCTCTCATAAACATCACCTGAACATACTGCATGAGTTATAAACACATATATTTTTCTCATACCTGCTTTTTTAAGGGCCTGCATACTTTTTATGAGAGTACCGCCTGTATCTATTATATCATCTATAATAATAGCATCTTTACCATTGACATCACCTATAATGTTCATAACTTCGCATTCATTAGCTCTGTCTCTTCTTTTATCTATTATAGCGATATCAAGATTAAGCTGTTTAGCTATAGCTCTAGCTCTTCCTACTCCGCCTATATCAGGTGAAACTATAATAGAATTAGACATATCAAGGTCTCTTTTTATTTTATCCAAGAACACATTTTTTGAAAGCATATGATCAACTGGTATATCAAAAAAACCTTGTATTTGTGCTGCATGCAAATCGAGAGCTAAAACTCTATGAGCTCCAGCTTCTGATAATAAATTAGCAACCAATTTAGCAGTTATAGGTACTCTAGGTTCATTTTTTCTATCCTGCCTAGAATAACCATAATATGGTATAACAGCCGTAATACGTTTAGCACTAGCTCTTTTTAAAGCATCTATAATACAATAGAGTTCCATCCAGTTTTCACTGCTTGACGGACGACCTGTAGGCTGTATTACATAAGTATCTTTGTTTCTAACGGTTTCCTCTATCTGTACAAATGTCTCTCCATCGGCAAATTTACGTATTTCCATATTACCTAACTTGAGACCAAGATTTTTAACAACATCTTCTGATAGCTGAGGATTTGCTGTGCCGCTTAATATCAATATTTCGTCTTCTATACCCATTTAAATACCATTAAAAAGTAGAAAAGTTGGGGTGGAAGGATTCGAACCCTCGAATAATTGGACCAAAACCAATTGTCTTACCGCTTGACGACACCCCAGTATCAAATAAATTTAATTTATTAAATCTATGAGTGTCATCATTCTACTACATTACAAAATTTTGTCAACACTTTTTTTATAATATTTTAATTTTTTATTTGTAAAATAAAATAGAAAATAGTAAACAAAAAAGTTGATAAAAAAACAAAATAGTTTATGATAGTTATCATAATACTTACAGAGTTCGATTTTTATGAATATTAACTTAGATAAATATGTTTTAGTAGATTTAGATTTTATAAAAAATAATAAGGATATTATCAAATTTCATGCCGCAGAAATAATATGCACTAATGAAGATAATATGTATTTTTCTGTACCGAACTATAAAATTGATTTATTATTTAATAAAAATTATGTTAATATTGATGTTTTCAATAAATTCTATATCACTAAATCATCTAAATATATACTAGACTTGGTAGTTGAACCGCAAAATAAAAAAGATTATAAGCAAATTAAAAATATAGATCAATTTCTTAAAGTTTATAAAGACTGCCTTCCAGATAATGAAAAAACTAAAAGACTTGAATATGATATATTAGAACTAATACTTAAAAAAACACCTAAAGAGAGAACTATATCATTAAAAAATTCTTTAGATATATTAAATCAATACTATAATGAAAAATTATATAAGGAATCTGCTGAATATATATTAGATATTATGACAGAACTTGCATTTATAGAAAGAGTAAATTTAATACATTTGGTAAATGCAGCAAAAGACAGTATAAATCAAATATATTTTGATAATGTAGAATCATATGATACACAGTTTATAGCTAACAATATAATACTATTAGTCGTAAAATTGATAGATAAAATATACCCGAATATTAAGCTATTTTATGAATGCGATACTTTTAACTGCAGAAATATTATAGGACATGGAAACAGAGTATTTATAATATTTATAGAGTTTTTACTATATTATAATAAACAAATAAAAAATAAATTTTTATTAAAGACTATAACAAATTTTAATAAGAAATTTAAAAAATATTATGAAAAAGTTTTTAAACATTATAACATAGAAAAAGAAGATATAAAATTTGAAGATATATTTAAAAACGGACTTAAAAAAATATCTCTTCAAAACTTAGCCACATTTGCAGCAGGAGCTTTTTGGCATGATGTTGTAAAAATCAAACAATTAGATTATTTAAATATAAATAAATCTAAAGAGTATAAATTACAGTCAACATCTCATGCTATTAAAGGTTTTCAATTCTTAAAATTTTTTAGAAATTATAATGATGATATAGCCTTAATTGTTGGAACTCATCATGAATACTATGGTTATGGTTACAGTATTTTAAAAGGTTTAATACAGAAAAATATCAAAGAAAATAAGCCTATAAATCCTTCATGGCTTATATCAAATAATTCATCTGATATAGAAACTCTTGAATCTTTAGCATTCTTTCCATCTAAAGTTTTAGAAATAATAGATTTATATGATACAATAGTAACTCCGCAGAAAAACTATGAAAGAAATGGAATAACCGCTAAAGAAGCTGTAGAACTCATGTTTAATAATTATATAAAAGATGAAACTCAAATAGATCCAATTATATTTGAATTATTTATTAATTTCCTATCCGACATAATGAAAGAAGATGTTTCAAATCCGTTTGATTAATAGTGAAAATCAGCATACTTTATTTAAAACTATTAATATTTATAATAGACTTGTTTCAAAACTCAATTTGTTAATATATATTTTTTGATTTAATATTCTTATTTTACAATCTCTTTTATTATTCTATGAAAATTTTTATACTCTATTTTTTCTATTTCTTCATTATTAAATCCTGCTTCTTTTAATTTTATTATAATATCATATGATTTAGAAGCATTTTCTAATCCTTTTACAGAAGGAGGCGTAATTTCATCTTCAAAATATTCATTATAATCAAAACCAAGCCCTATATGGTCTATTCCTATTTTGTCTGCTATGTATTTTATATGATCTGCAGCTCTTTCAATAGTTTGTTTATCCTCATTTTCATCAATAAATCCTTTATAAGAATTAAGCCCTACAACTCCATTAGTATCCCTTATGGCTTTTAATTGTTCATCTGTAAGATTTCTTAAACTGCTGCATAATACTCTTGAGTTTGAATGTGAAGCTATAATCGGAGCTGAAGTTATATTTATTACATCAAAGAAAGATTTATCATTAAGATGCGATACATCAACTATCATTCCTTTATCCTGCATCTTTTTAACAGCCTTTTTACCCAAATCGGTTAATCCTTTATTAAAATCTCCTTTTACCCCAGATGCTAGTTTATTTTCCTCATTCCAAGTAAGAGAAGCATGTCTTGCCCCATATTCATAGTATTCATCTATCAGATCAATATTATCATCTATAGATATAAGTCCTTCAAATCCTATAAATACATATATTTTATTTTCTTTTTTTGCTTTAATAATATCATTATAGTTTTTTGCTATAAGTATTATATCATTAATATATTCTAATTCTTTTTTTTATACATTCCTGTATTTCTCTCACTCTTTCTAAAGCTCTGTTATAATTTTTAGGTTCTGTCCATATAACAAATATAGAACCTTCTATTTTTCCTTTTACTAGATTATCATAATGGTATTTTTTTATTATATTATTTTCACCTTTAAGAGTTTTCACGGCAACATCAGTCCATATATCAGAATGAGCATCAAATATCATCTTTATTTTCCTCT
>NZ_CASEGO010000088.1 GCF_949287625.1 uncultured Brachyspira sp.
AGAACCAAAAAGACTGCATTTTTAGCCCAAATTTCAGATATTACCATACGTTTAATACATATCTTTAAAATATAAAGTTCTAGTAATTGCGTTTTTCGCTCTGCGTGCCTTTGGCAGCAACTTTTTTGTGCGGCAAAAAAGTTGATAATTCTATATAATGTACATCAGTTGACAAAATGAAATCGTTCCAGTATATGTAAATTATATTATAACAATATATTTTATTGATTAATAAAAAATATAGATGTCAGCATATAGAATAACTGCAATATTTTGAGAATAAAACTTCAGATTATAAAAAATTAATTATGAAATAAGTTTATTGTGTGATAAATAAAAATTATTTTTTGCTGTTTCCGAATTTATTTTTAACAAAATTGCTTAATATATTTAATTTATCAGCTGTAGCCTCTTTAGAAGCTTCTAAGTTTTGGCTTTCTATCTCTTCATAAACTTCTTTTCTGAATATTTTTACATTTTTAGGTGCATTAATTCCTAATTTTATTTGATCGCCTCTTATATCTACCAGCATTATTTCTATATTGTCGCCTATGACTATGCTTTGATTGATTTTCCTAGAAAGTACGAGCATATTATGAACTCCTTTCTGAAGAATCGTTATTTTCTAATAAAATAGAGTGTCTGGTAGTGTATTTATCTCCTGAAACAGTACATTGTTTGGCTTTATGATTTTTTATATTAAAAACTACAGGTGCTACTAAGTTAGCACTCATAGTTTTTAAATCACTGTTTGGAATGCTGACTATTGTAAGAAGGTATAAATCCTCTTTATTTTCTATACCCAAATATTTTATATCATCATCATGAACATCTGGCTCATAATTTTTAAATACTAAGAATGGGTCTATTAGTATGAAGCATACATTTTTATCATCTTTAGACTGCAGTATCTTAAAAGTTCCCTCTTCGTCCATATTAACTAGATAGAACTCATCATAATCTTCAAATGCTAATATAGTGCCATTAAGATGATATAATGAGTTATCAGAAACCTCTATTTTTCCTAATATCCTAGATTCTATTTCCGGCATAAAATAATTTCCTTTTATACTTTCTTTAATAAAGAATAAACTTTTACAATTGTCAGCATTTTTTATTTATATTTTAATTATCTTAAATAGTCCATCAATGTTCTGCCTAATAATCTTCCAGCTGTTTGAAGCGAAGCATTATGAGCATACTGCCACATATTGAAGTTTACTATTTCTTCGGCATAATCAATATTTTCATTTTTAGCCAAAGCCTCTTCAATAGCTAATTTTTGATCTTCAAAGCTAGTGTAACCCATATCAAGTCTTGTTACTTTAGATGAAGCATTAGCCTGAACAGTAGCAACATTATCTAAAGAACTGTCAATATAACCTAAAGCCTCGCTGCCTATAGCTCTAACATCATCATTAAGCATAGCATCTCTTAAATATATTAAACTTTCAAATACACTTTTTCCTGTTACCAAAGCACTAGGTTCATAGTTATTTTCAGGAGTATTAGCAGCTCCCACTCTTACCAAACCTATATCCTGTAAAACAGTACCGCCAGCTAAATCCTGTAATAATATTTTATGAGGTGTACCTGTTTTTAGCTGTATAACTTTTTGTCCGCCTTTTAAATCTCCAATGCTTGCACTTACATTGCCGTTAGCGTCATTTATTCTTTGAACAATTGTTTCTATATTATCACCTTGTTTAATATTAATAACCATATCATCTATCATAATATCCTGATTTTCAGCAGCTACATAAGCAGAAGCATCAGTTGTAGATATTATTTCCATATCAGTACCCCAAAAAGCATAATTACCAGGTGTAGCAACATTTATAAGCTGACCGTTTTCTATTTCTCTGTTTTGAGGATTTCCGTCTCCTTCATACATAACTGATTTTATTATAGAGCGTCCTGCTTTTTCATCATGTCCGTAAAATGCTCTGAATGGGGCAGTTTTTATACTTGTACCAGAAAATACAAATTCACCTTTACTTTGAGTTTTTGATATATCGTATATTCTCTCTATCATCTCCTCAACTTCCATAGCCATTTTTGCTCTGTCATCGGCACCATATGTACTGTTAGCACCCTGTACTGCTAAATCTCTTGCTCTGTTTAATGCTTCTGTTATTGCTGACATAGAATCATGTGCTACGCTTAATCTTTCTTTACCGTCAACTATATTATTCTGATATCTGTCTACTGATGACATTCTAGTTTTATAGTATATAGAATTGATAGTTGAAGTAACATTCTGGTGAGGGTACTGAACCCTTTGACCAGTAGATAATCTAGTTTGAGAAGCTTCCATCTCGCTGTAGTTTCTTTTTATTGTACTAACTGTTCTATTAAATTGGGCTTGTTCAGTAACTCTCATAATTTTTATATCTCCTGTTTTTATATAGAAGTGATTATATCGTTTCTATTCTCGTAATAATTATAAATTCTTTTATTATTTTTTTATGATATAGTTTTTTGTATATCAGTTTACATTTATTATCGGAAACTGTAATGATAAAAAATATTATGATTATTAAAAATTGCATTATAGTATTATGATAACTTATTGTAATATAATGAAAATTAATTATTCAAATACTCTTTTCATTTATCATAATTATCCTCTACTAGTTTATAAGTATATATTTTTTCTTTATTAGAATTTTTTATTATATTCCAAATTATAGAAGCAGACTTTAATTTGTTTTTAAAAATATTATTTTTTTCATCATTACAGAAATCTTTTAAAAATTTATTCCATTGACAAGATGAATTATCATATTTGGCATAGTGATTTTTTTTATAATATACATCAATCATATCTTTAATAGTAAAATTTTTATCATTATCTTCTCTAACTTTTTTCCAAACAGCAGCCATATCAGCATTAAATTTAAACTTTTCAATACCAGTATATTTAGAAAATAATTCTCTAAATTGTTTATTAAAAGAAAAACCGCATTCTAATAGTTTTGAATCCAAATTAATATTTTTATTATTTATTTTTTTTAATTTTTGTATTTTCTTTTTTGGTATTAAATTTCCATTGAAATATTCTTCTATATTTTTATTTAATTCCTTTTTATTTCCTATATGATTAATATTAAGATTTTTGCATATTGTTTTTAATTCATCATAATACCAATAATATTTTATAAATTCCTGATATGATTTTATATTTTCAAAATTAGGTCTCATATATAAATTATAATATCATTTGCTTATATTTATTACAATCAATTTTTTTTGTTAACATATTTATATTTTTTAAAAATAGTGTTATAATAATATACTTCTATTTAATAAGGTTTTTATTTTTATGAATTTTTCAATATTATTATCATCTATAATAATTATTCTATGTATAATTGTAAGTAAAATTTCTACAAAAATAGGGGTTCCATCTCTTTTATTATTCTTAATAATGGGCATGCTTTTCGGAACAGACGGAGTGTTTAAAATACCTTTTGATAATTATGTTTTTGCTGAGCAGATTTGTACAATAATATTGATATTGATAATGTTTTATGGAGGATTTGGTACAAACTGGAATGCTGCTAAAGGAGTAGCGCCAAGGGCATTTCTTCTTTCTTTTTTAGGAACTTTTATTACATCTATGATAGTCGGATTATTATGCCATTTCATATTGAAGATAGATTTGTTTGAAAGCTTTTTAATAGGATCTGTTATAGGTTCAACAGATGCTGCTTCAGTATTTTTTATACTTCGATCCAGAAAACTTAATTTAAAAGGCGGGCTTGCATCTTTACTTGAACTTGAAAGCGGAAGTAATGACCCTATGTCATATATGCTTACAGTTATATTTTTAGGGCTTATAGGAAAGACGCTTGGTTCTCCGTTATCTATAACTTATATGGTTTTTTCTCAAATAGTTTATGCCTTGGCAGTTGCTGCTGCCGTATCATGGTTTGCTTATATGGTATTAAAGAAATTTACTTTTCCCGTAAGCGGACTGGATACTATATTTGTTCTTACCATAGCACTTTTAAGTTATTCTTTATCTTCAAGCATAGGAGGAAATGGTTTTTTAAGCACTTATATAGTGGGTATAATTCTTGGCAATCAAAAGATAAAAAATAAGGTTACTTTGGTGCATTTTTTTGATGGTATAACAAGCCTTGTACAAATGGTATTATTTTTTCTATTGGGACTTCTTGCATTCCCTTCAAAAATGCCTGATATACTTGCAACTGCTGTTTTTGTAACTTTGTTCATTACTTTTATAGCAAGACCTATTGCTGTATTTGCAATATTAATTCCTTTCAAAGTTGATATAAAAAGTCAGTTATTGGTAATGTGGGCTGGACTTAGGGGAGCTGCTTCAATAGTATTTGCTATATTTGTTATGGTAAGCGGTCAGGAATTAAATTATGATGTATTTCATATAGTATTCTTTTTGGCTTTGATGTCTGTATTGTTTCAAGGATCTTTGCTTCCTATTATAGCTAAAAAGCTTGATTTGGTAGATTCTGATGAAAATGTACTTAAAACATTCAATGATTATGTTGATGATTCTGATATGGAGCTTATACAGATAACGATACCTCAGCATCATCATTGGGTTGGAAGACCTATAATGGATATAGAGCTTCCAGAGGATTCTATTATTGTAACTGTAGAGAGAGGAAATACCACTATTATACCTAATGGGAAAACTGTTATTGAGGCTGGAGACGTTGTTATACTTAATGCTAAAAGAACTAAGTATTATGATATAAGTTTAAGAGAGATACATATAAATCTTCATCATCCTTGGAGAGATAAGGAATTGAAAGATCTAAATTTACCTAAAAATAATTTGATAGTTATGATAAAAAGAGACGGCGGAACTGTAATACCAAGAGGTAATACAGTAATAAGAGATAAAGATATTGTATTATTAAGGGACGTATGATATTTTACTATTTATTTTTTACCATATCTTTTATAAATGGTTATAATAAATAAGTATTTTTCATAAATAATCTCCCACTTTTATTTAGCTTTACCCTTTTAAAGCTAAATAAAAGTGACTTTTTATTTCTATACGCATTATAATTGACTTTTTTACATTTTGTTAGTATACTCAAAATAAACATTTATTGGATACTTTGTTTATGTTAGATGATTTTTATACAGATGATATAAAAGCTATAGATGCCAGATTTGAAGCTCAGAAAATAGCTTTTGCTCCTATAGTGTTCCAAGCTGCAAAATGTATGATAGATTTTAATATATTAAATATTATCGAAAATAGCGGTGAAAATGGAATAACTGAAGAAGATATACTAAAAAATACGAGTTTATCTCCTTATGCACTTTCAGTTTTGCTTGAATTAAGTTTGGGGCTTTCCTTAATAAAAATAGTAGAAAATTCTAATCCTTATAAATATATTTTAGGTAAAATAGGTTTTTTTCTTATCAATGATAATCTTACTAAAGTAAATATCAATTTTGTTAATGATATATGCTATAACGGTATGTTTTATTTAAAAGACAGCCTTCTAAATTCTAAACCAGAAGGACTAAAAGTTTTTGGAGATTATGAAACCATATATAAAGGACTTTCATCAATACCAGAAAAAAGCAGAAAAAGTTGGATAGATTTTGATAATTATTACTCTGATAATTGCTATCATAGTTCTCTTCCTATCATATTTGAGAAAAAAAGAAAGAAGATAATGGATATAGGTACTAATACAGCAAAATTTTCTATATCGGCACTTAAATATGATAATGATGTAAAGTGTTCATTGATAGATTTGGAAGGACAAATAGAGCTTGCTAGAAAAAATATAGAATATAATAATTTTTCAGATAGGGTAGAGTATTTCCCTATGAATATATTAGATAATGACAGCAAACTGCCTGATAATTGCGATGTTGTATGGATGAGTCAGTTTTTGGATTGTTTTTCTATAGAACAGATTAAGTTTATAATGAGAAAAGTAAAAGCTGTATCAAATAAAGATACAGATATATTTATTTTAGAGCCTCTTTGGGATAAGCAGCAGCATTTATCAGCAGCTTTTTCTATACAGGCAACCTCTTTATATTTTACAGCCATTGCTAACGGCAGCAGTAAAATGTATCCGTATAAACTTCTGAAAGATACAATAGAAGAAGAAGGATTTAAACTTGTAAATGAATATCATAGAATAGGAAATACATATCATTCGCTTCTTAATTTTAAAATGTTAGTATAACAGATTTGTTTCTTCCAGTTTCCTTGGCATTATATAATGATTGATCGGCCTGATTTATAAAAGTTCTTAAACTTATATTTCCTTCTTTTACGGCACCGCCTAAAGAAGCTGTGGCTTTCAATGAATATTCTTCAGTAGAAAAATCGCTTTCCATTAGATTTATTCTTATTTTTTCCATAGCATTATAAAGTTCATCTCTGTTATTTATATCAAAAACTACGATAAACTCTTCTCCGCCGTATCGTCCAAGTACAGATTTATGTACGATATTTTTTAATGCTTCTTTCATTACTTTAGAGGCATTCTTTAATACATGATCGCCTATATTATGTCCGTAGCTGTCATTGTAATGTTTGAATTTATCCAAGTCTATTATTACAATAGAATATATATGTCCGCTAATCTCTTTTTCCTGAAGATATTTTAGTATGTATCCTCTGTTATATAGACCTGTAAGTTTATCTCTATTTGCCAAAAACGATAGCTTTTCACTGTAAAGTATTATAGATAAGTAATTTATTAATATTTCAATTTTTTCTTTATCTTTTGTACTGTTAATTAGCATAAAGCCGAAATTATTTCCTCTTGCAAATAATTTATATTTTTTATTATTATCTTTATTATCTATCACAGATTTATTTGCAGATACATACCATAAATTAGCCTCATCATTTCCCTCTTTATAAAAATAAACAGCAAAACTTTCTATTACATTCTTTGAATTTAATTCAAATGTTTTTATTATTCCGTCTACAGAGAAAGGCTCTGGTATTTCATTTAATATATTAATGATTTTTATAATGTCATTCATAATGATGTATTATACTCAAATAGATATAATTGTAAATAGTAATATATATAAAAAATCAAAAATATTAAAAAAATAAAAAGGACTCATAAAAATGAATCCTTTTTTTATATCTATGTTTTTAATAATTTATTATTTTATTATTATCTTCTTCCTCTCAAAAACTTTTTAATAGGTATGAAGTCAGCAGGATTTAATGCTACACCATTTCTTCTAACTTCAAAGTGTAAATGGCTTCCAGTAGATCTTCCAGTGCTTCCCATTCTTCCTATCATAACACCAACGCCTACATTTGCTCCTGCTTTTGTAGTTATAGAATTAAGGTGTCCGTAATATGTAGTGTATCCTTTATCATGTCTTACTATTACCAAATTTCCGTATCCGCCGCTGTATCCTGCGAATATAACTTTACCTTTTCTTGCTGCATATACTGGTGTATTAAGTCTTCCCGGTATATCGACGCCCATATGTTTAGTTCTTACTCCAGTAATAGGGTGTACTCTGTATCCGAATACGCTGCTTATTCTAGTTATAGTTGTAGGAAGGCTGAACATCTGTCCGAATTTATCTATTCTTTCGTCTAAAGTATATTTAGCACCAGGAAGGAATATATCATCTCCTTCTTCTATAGAACTTGCATCAGATATTTTATTGAAAGTAAGTACTCTTTTTAATGAAACATCATATCTTTCTGTAACATCTTCTATAGATTCGCCTTTTTTCATAGTATATAAAAGTCCGTTTCTATTAGGTACTATAATTTTTTGTCCAGGTCTTAATCTATTTGCATTGCTTATTTTATTAACACTTACTAAAGTATCTAAATTAGCACCTATTTTTCTTGATATAACAGTTAGATTATCTCCTTCTTCTATGATATATTCATCATATTTCATTCCTATAGTTCCGTCGCCTACCAATGTATTATCAGAAGTTATAGTATTATAAAATATATCTGTGGCATTTTCTATTGTTACGGCAGAAGTTACAGTAGGTACATCAGATAAAGTAGATTCAGGGCTGCTGGATAATTGTTCTGGAGACATTTCATCTAGTACTTTATTGTATGCTATATTAGAAGGCAGTTTATCCTTAGGGAGTATTGCTGCATTAGAAGTCTGACGCATATTCATTATTAAGAAATTTGCAAGAAATAGAAATAGTGATAATGAGACAACAGTTAAAGCAAATTTCTTAATTAAACTTGAAAATATTTTATTTGGTTTATTTTCATTATACCTTGTAGAATGTACAAAAGTAGTTCTTATTCTAGGTGCATTATTTTCAAATTTTGACTTGATACCTTCTAGTATATTTTCTATATACAGAAATATACCTTTGCTTTTTCTAATTTTTGTGTACTTAAATTTGTTATTTTTCATGTCTCTGTTAAATTAATACTAATTGTTTTTATTTAAGAAATAATTTCTTTTAATATACAAACATTTTTTAGTATTGTCAATAGTTTAATATTCTTTTTTTAAATTTACTTCTTATAATACATAATCGGCAATTTCTTTAAATGAATTTAAATAATAATCATTATTATTTAGATTTATCAAAATTTTTTTATCAGTTATGCCGTATAATGCTAATATGCATTTTATTTTAGAATTAACAGCAAATTCATAGTCTGGTACACCATCTCCAACCATAATAGTTTCATCTTCTTTCAAGTTATAATCATTTTTTATACTGTACCATATATTAACATCAGGTTTCCTGTATGGATAAACACCATCTCCTATCACAGCCTTAAAAAAGTTTATTATATTTAGTTTTTCTGCTGTTTTTTTTACCATCTTATTAGGCTTATTGCTTATTATAAACATATTGATATTATGTTTGTATAACAGCTCTAATGTATCATAAACTCCGCTGTATAATTTTGTATTATCAACACAATGCTCTTCATAATATTTCATATAAAAGCTGTATACTTCTTCTTCAATATTTTCATTATTATTGTATTTATTTACAGCACGTTTTATAAGCATTCCAGCACCATTACCTACAAAATTATGTGCATCTTCAATTGTTATGTTTTTTAAGTTAAAATGTGTAAGTGTTGTATTTACGCAATGGTAAATATCACCTATAGAATCTGCTAAAGTACCGTCCAAATCAAATATTATGTTTTTAATCATTTTTTGTCCATTTTTAATTAATTGTTAGTATTTTGCAGCTTTTCTCTGTTTTGTACTTTTTTTATTTCTCTTACAGTATTATTTCTAAGTTCTTTTAATTCTCTTTTTAATCTTCTTTTTTGATATGATTCAAGTCTGTCAATAAATGATATTCCATTTGTATGATCTATTTCATGCTGAAGTACCTTAGCTATATAGCCTTCAGCTTCAAGTATTTGTTCATTACCTTCTTTATCCAAATATTTTACTTTTATTTCTTTATATCTTGCTACATCATCTCTTATTTCTGGAAATGACAAACAGCCTTCTTCCAATGTCTCTTTTTCTTCACCATGCCATATTATTTCTGGGTTTATAAGTGCTAATTTGAAGTCTGCTTTAGTTTCATCATCAAAATCTGGTACTGATATAACTATAAGTCTTTTTAATACTCCTATTTGAACAGCCGCAAGTCCTACACCTCGCTCTTTATACATAGTTTCAAACATATCATCTATTAATGTAATTATTTCATCATCTATTTTTTCTATTTTTTCTGATACCTGCTGAAGTCTTTCATCTCCGTATATAACTAACTCTCTAAGCATATTTATATTTTCTCCTAAAAAATTATCTGTAAAAAATTATATATTCATTATTCTAATAATAATATTCATTATTAATGAATATTAAATTTCCTATATAATATTAAATTTTTTGCTTATAGTCAAGACATTTTTATAGCAAGTTTACATAATTTTTTTGTATAAATTGATTAAATTCCTTTGACAAATGATTTTTTTGTAGTAGAATAACATTATTATGATGAAAGTGGCATATTTTGATTTGGATAAAACTATCTTGAAAAAAGATTCAATAGTTCCTTTTATGAAATTCTATTTAAAAAAGAATCCTTCAAGTTTCATATATTATATAGCTTTACTTCCTTATTTTATTTTATTTTGTTTAAAAATAATAAATAATGAAAGTGTAAAGTATAGAATAGCACATATATTTAGAAATATAGATATAGAGTTTGGAGAGAAAATCGGAAAAGAGTTTGCAGATACTGTAGTACCGTCTCTTTATTATCAAGATGCTTTAGAAGAAATAAAAAAATTAAAAAGTGAATGTTATACATTAGTTTTAATTACAGCCAGTTTTGAAATTTATGCTAAATATATAGCAGAAAACTTAGGTTTTGACAGATGTATGGGTACTGAGCTATGGACTTTTAGAGGAAAGTATACTGGTTATATGTACGGAAGAAACTGCTATGGTACTGCTAAAAGATACAGGCTTTTTACTGAACATTTTTTTCCTAAACATAGGCACAAAAATATAGCATACAGTGATTCTATAAGTGATTTACCTCTTTTTGAATTTGCCGACACTAAAATATGCGTTAATCCTGATAAGAGATTAAAAGAGCATGCTTTAAATAATAAAAATAAAGGCTTTATTATAGTTAATTGGAGATAAAATTATGTTAGCTAGTGAAAGTGTAAATAATATTAATGTAGATGATGATATTAAAGAGGTTATAAAAGAAAGTAATGATATTGTTATAGAAAAGATAAATAATTTAATAGATATAAATAATATTTCTTATGCTAAAAAACTAGCTTTGGAATTAATAAAAAAAGACAATAAATATAAATACGGATATTTGGTTTTAGCAGATATATATTATGAAGAAAATGATTTTAACTCTGTAATAGAATTAATGGATAAAGGTCTTAGTTTTATAAAAGATGATAAGGATTTGCTTGAAAACAAGATTGAGGCACTTATAAATACTTATCAGTATGATAAAGCTAAAGAGGTAATAGAAAAACTTATATCTATTGGAGATATTAATTCTAGTATTTATGGACAGTACGGAATTATACTGTCAATGGAAGGAAGGCATAATGAAGCCATAGAAAAGTATAAAAAGGCTGTATTTATAGATAATGATGATGTTTTATCTATGATTAATATGTCAGTAGCGTACAGAGCTATGTATAAATATGATGAGGCTTTTGATGTTTTAGAAAGAGCATTAACTATAAGTAAAAATGATATTAATATTATAAACAGAATTAATAATATTAAATATTTGATAGATAATTCTAAATTTTATATAGATAAGTTTACATCAATTGAGGCAAATCCAGACAGATTTCATTTGCTTGTACCAGAAAATTTTAATGCATATATAGAAGGTTCTTTATTAAAAATAGAAAGCCCAGATAATAGAATATCAATCATAATAAGCTACAGCAATGAAAAATACGATGAAAAGGCTATAAAAGAGTTATTTGACGGATTTAGAGATAGGAGAGGTGAGCTTTATTCTATTATTAAACCAATATCTATAAAAAACAGAGAAGATTATAATGATTTATTTGCAGAGTTTATTTTTACATCAAAGATAAATAAAAATGACTTTTTTAATGCCATAGCTGTTATAAGCAAAGGAAATGAATCTATAATACTTACAATTTCATCTACTGTAACTATAAGCAATCGTTTAATATCATTTGCCTGCGATGTAATGAATAGTTTATATTTTAAATGATTTTTTGGAATTATTTAAAAATCGATATCTTTGTTTTGTATATTGCTTAATAATTTTTCTACTAATAAAACCAAAGTTTCTTTTTCTTTAGATGACATATTGTGAAACATTATTTCGTTATTTTTGTTAATATCTTCAAATACAATTTCTTTAACCTTTTTGCTTTTAGAAGTTAAATATATTTCTTTATATCTTTTATCTTCACTGCTTATTTTTCTTTTTATAAACCCCTTTTTTTCCAATCTGTATAAAGTACCAGCTATTGTAGGATTACTTAAGCCCAAAAAATTTTCTATATCCCTTTGATTAACAATTTTCTGCTCATTATGATAAAGAAACATTAGTATATCCATTTGAGAAGATGTTAATTTATGTTTATCCAAGAATTTATTAAATCTGTTATCCAAAGCAGTATGTAGTTCTTTTATTAATTTTCCTATAAACACATCTTCCATATAAATATTACCTCTGTTCGAATTGTATTATAATAATATATATAATATATAAATTTTTATACAAAAAACAAGATTATAAAATATTTAAATAATTTATAATTGACAAACTTAAAAATTAGTTTTCATGTTTTTATTATTTTTGGGACTATCCCTAATACTCAGTCATACCGAACTCCTGCTTATTTTGCCTGCCGTATGCAAGTCACCTTCATTATTGCCCCATACAAAGTATGCCTGCACAGCCCGCATTCGCGAAGAACTGCATTTTTACAGCTTGAATATGTAATTCACACAACATATAAAACATTTATTTTGTATAATAATTAATATTATATAATTTAACATAAAATAACAAACTAGAAAAATTATTTGTCAAGTATTTTTAAAACAAGCCTAATATAAGATATTATAATTTTTAATTATTTTACCATTTTCTATTGACTTATTATAAAACTTTGTTAAACTAAATATATAGAGTTAGTACGAATGGCAGAAAAATTGCCGCCCTCGACTGCCACTTGCTTGATTTTCAAGTACTGCGATGTAGGAACGGGGCGTCCTCCCTACTAACATTTATTTAAAGCTAGAATGAACTGCAGAAAATCAGCCTCGACTGCCGTGATATTTAGTATTTACTAAATTGATACGATGGAGGGTATCCTATACGCTTGTTATGGGTAGGCTGTCCTCCCATTCTAGCTTTTATTATCTTTCTTAATTTTTTATTTCTTATTACATGATAATTTACTATTTCATAATTTTCTTTTTTATCAGATAGTTCTAATAATACTAAATCGCTATGTTTATCGTCTGTTCTTGTTATAAAATTATGATAGGCTGTCTTTTCAGGATTTGGCTTTAATATTGTTTCTGGTATATACTGGAACAATTTTATTTTGTCAATTGGTACACATTATTTTAATTATTTATATATAAATTTAATTGACATTTTAGTCGTATGATGTATAATTTGTTTACTATGATATTAAAAACAATTTCTTATATTAAAGACA
>NZ_CASEGO010000089.1 GCF_949287625.1 uncultured Brachyspira sp.
TTTAATAATTTTTTTTATCTTATATTTGCTTAACCTATTGTATTTCATACTCTTTTCTTATATCTACATAAAAGATACTAGTCAAGAGCCTAAATTATTTATTTCTTCTTGTTCTTTATATGTTTCTTTATCACTTGTGTAAATGTCTAATATAGAAGATGTGTAAGATAATTTAGCAATGCCTAATGATATTAATAATGGACCTACACCCATTGGAGTAGTTGCAACACCTAAACCAATTATAATTAAATCTACCATAAACATAATTGAACCAAAAATCAATTTAGCAAATAAAAATTTATCTTTTTTTTCGGTATAGCTTAATATATAACTTTCTATTTTTTTCATAGCTGGCTTTATATTTTCTTGGATATAACTATGAATTTCCTGCTCGCCGTATTTATTTATTTTATTAATAAGATTATTGGTTGAAAGATATTCCTTATATTGTATATAAAATTCATGTATAATTACTGATAAGTCCTTACATAAAGCATCTATATTTACTGATAGTCTGTCATTTGTTTCTTTTAATAATATATTATTTGGTGACTGCTCTTTAGCAGTTTCTAATAAATTAGCACGGAACTTATCTAATACAGAGAAAGATTTGATTATTTCTATTTCTAATTTGATAAAGTTACCATTTTTTAAATTATTATTTTTTAAAACTGATAAAATATCAATATCAGTATTTCTTATTAATAAAATATGATTTAATGGTATTTGTAAAGTAAGAAAATTGGCTGCTTGATTATATTGTACATTATTATTTTTGATGCTGCATAGAGTTTCTAAAAATAAAGAATTATTGGTTTTTATTTTTATATTTTTATTCTTTTTTAATATGGTTTCATAAAATGACTTTTTCTCTAAAATATTAAGATTTTCTAAAATTAAATATATATTATCTTCTTTTATATGTTTTATCTCTTTGATAATATTTTCTGTTTCAGAATTAACTTTATTGCTGCATATAGTAAAGCCATTTTTAGAATAAAAATCACATTGATATGTATTTGTTTGGGGTGCAATGCATAAACATTCTTTAAAATTCTTCTTACTGTCTTTACTATCCATACAACACCCTAACTGATAACTAGATTAATCTCTTCAAACATTCTGCTTGCTTTATATATTTTTGTGATAACAGGTAGATTTGTTTCTTCATCTTCATTTTCATACATTCGGCTGAATGTTTCACCAGTTTCTAAAAAACCAAATGATGACTCATACTTTTTATTTTTAGGAATTAAAAATATGTATTCAAAAATGTTTGCACCAATTTCTAATGATATGGCTTTATATGAATAAATATCTTCTGTATATGTTTCCTTTAAATAGTCTAAAAGCTCGCTGTATATGCCTGTATCGCTTTCTTTTACCTTGCCAAGTGATATTTTATAAGGGTTATCATAATCAGACTCTCTAAACTGATATTCTTTACTTTCTGCACCCTGATTTTCCACAGATGAATTATATATCTTAATATAATATGCTCCATTTATTATATCAGGGTATGATTTACTTAAACAGTAACGAACATGAAAAATATACTCATACTCTTCCTTTTCACTTTCGCTGCTTTCACCATTTCCGCTGTCTGCCTGCGGGGCAGAATAAGCCAGCTTCCATTTATTAGGCTTTGGAATAATTTGTAAAGGAAACCCTTTATCTGTCATTATAAGGCTTACATAGTCCTGCATAACGGCTTTTTCGCCATTTAATGTTTTTAAACTTAATGCTGCAGGGGGAATATTTACAACCATTGTGCATGGGGCAGGCACACCTAATATGCTGTTAGTGCAGCCAGATATTAAAGCATTCTGCATATCAGGCTCTAAGATAATAGGCACACCATCGCTTTTAAATGGTTTGCCTTTAACTGATTTTAACTGAACCTTGCCGCCATGGGGGCACATAATAACATCATCTTCTAATACTGGATAAAGTAAAGTCTGTAACTGAGTATTTTCTGACATATTACACCTTTTGTGTTAGTGAATAATTATATATATTAAATTTGTTGATTGTCAAGTAAAAGTATTTAAAAAAAATGTTACTATTTTATATATTATATAATATTATAATAACATTTATTATAAATATATTATTCTAACATATTGATATACTTTTATTTACATAAAATAAAAAATAATGATATGTCTTAAATAACCAGTAAATATTGATATAGAAAATTAATAGAATTTACAATAAAAAAAACTGCACTTATATAAAATAAGTGCAGTAAATTAAGTTTATATTAGTTCTAATAAATTACCTGCTAAAAACAGGTAATAAAATTATTCTGATTTTGCGAATGCTATAAAGTTTGAACCGTTAGGTGATACAACTTTTACAGCCATTAAATCACCTTTTTTCATTTTATCATATATTCTGTAAAAATCATTTGCATTATTTACAGCCTTATTATTTAAAAGAACTATCACATGGCCTTCTCTTAAGCCTTTTTTATAGGCTTGAGTATCTTCATTAAGGCTTGTAATAACTACACCATTAGATATACCTAAATTTCTAGCCTGCTGTGGGTCAATATCTTTTACAACTATATCACCACTTCTTTGTTTTGGCTGAGCACCATAATAATTTGATGCAATTTGGTTATTACCAGGTCTTTCGCCTAATTTCACAGTAAGATTCTGCCTTTTGCCGTCACGAATAATTGTTAAAACTACTCTTTCATTTGGACTTTTTGAACCAATAATGCCGGCAAGCTCTCTTGAAGTTTGTGCCTGTTTACCGTCAACTGCAATAATAACATCACCAGCTTTAAGACCTGCTTTATCTCCCGGCTCGCCTTTTGTTACATCTGCTATTAATACACCTTTAGTATCTGATAAACCGAATGATGCTGCAAGCTGTTCATCAAGTGGCTGCATAACAATACCAACCCAGCCTCTTGATACTTTACCGTCTTTTTTAAGTTTAGGAAGAATATTTTTAAGCATATTTACAGGCACAGCAAAACCAAGACCTTGAGCTGACTGTATAATCGCTGTGTTAATACCTATAACTTCCCCGTCCATATTTATAAGCGGACCTCCAGAGTTACCTGGGTTAATAGATACATCTGTCTGGATAAAGTTATCATAAGGTCCGTCACCTAAAACTCTGCCTTTTGCTGATAAAATACCTGCAGTTACTGTGCCGCCAAGACCAAGTGGGTTACCAATAGCTACAACCCAGTCGCCAATCTCTGCTTCATCAGAATCACCTAATAAAATAGGTGTAATATTTGCACCTTTTGTATCTATTTTTAAAAGTGCTAAATCTGTAAGCGGGTCTGTACCAATAATCTCTGCTTTAAACTCTCTGTCATCTTGAAGTTTAATAACAATTTCATCTGCCCCTTCTATTACATGGTTATTTGTAACTATATAACCGTCTCTATCAATAATAAACCCAGAGCCTAATGCTGTAGATTTATATTTCTGTGGACCACCGTTACCAAAGCCAAATGGATTATTGCCGCCAAACATACCACCAAAAAAGTCTTGAAAAAATGGGTCAATTTGACGAGTTACTGTTTTTGTTGTGCTTATATTAACAACACTAGGTGCTGCCTTTTTTACAACAGGTGAAAAACTTGTAGGTATTGCAAAAGCATTTACCGTAAAAGCTAAAACAAGCATCGCTGTTAAATATAATTTCTTCATTAATGAAAATTCCTCCTTGAAAGGTATCATTTTTTATTATAAATTTCTGATGTTAAAATACCACCCTCAGATGCAGTATCTATTACCTGTTTTATATTTCCATGGATAATATTTACTATATCCTCCATAAATCCAAAAGATACAGTGCCATATACTGTGTATTCTACATCATCAATTATTCTGCTGAATAAGTAGTTGCCATAAACTATTGTACTTACAGGCTCTACTGGTCTGTTAGCTGGTTTTATAAATACAGAAAATCTGTTAATGCCGTCTTCAAATGATAAATCAAAAACATATCTATTAAATACAGTTGTATGAAAGTGCCTGAAACCATGATAAAATTCGGGCGTATCCCAAAACTTATATTTACCTTCTATATTTCCGCGTAAATCATTAGGACCTTCTCTCATCTGCCCCATGCCGCGTCCCATGCCCATACCTCTGCCTCTGCCCATACCGCGACCCATACCTTCATGGTGACGGCCGTGCAGTGCACCAGTCATATAATCAAAGCCGCTGAAGGCAAACATTAATGTATTTACATGGTCATATACTTCTAACTTTACTATATGTTCGTTATTATCAAGCCATAAAATCTGCTTAAATCTGTCCTTATCTTTTGGGATAACTGTATATTGAGTTATATCAAAACCAAAAAATGAAATATTATCCATTTTTTCAACATTATAATATTTTGCTGGTATCCTGTCTATTGAAAAGAAACCTCTTAAAAGCTGGCGGGAAATAGAGCCAAGCATAGAAGTATCTGCAAAATAATCATCCTGCATATTTAAATAAACTTCATACCTGTCCTTATTTAAACATTTAAAGACAACTGCCTTATCAGCAGCAAAAACATTTACAGCTGCTGATAAAAGCAATATTATGGAGAGAATAAGTCGAATCATTTTTCAAAATTTACCGAAATCACCGATGCCTGAGCTGATGGACCAGCATAAGAATTTGTATAATGTTCTAAAACATAATCTTCAAAATTATTATAAGTCTGGTTTGCCATTTCAACAGACACTGGGTTAGATTTTTCAAAATATGTTACAGTTGCACCAATAGCAAACACTATGGCAGCAGCTGCCACTGCAATATATAACACTTTACCTGCAACCATTTTTGGTAAAGACTGTTTTGTTTTTTCATTTATAACTGCAGTTTTTTCTTCTATATTTTCTTTTACTTGAGCAGTTTGTTTTTTAGCATATTTATTATTAAATTTAATATTTGCCATTATTTTTTTAGATAAATCTATATCTTCTTTTGGTGCATAAACTGATTTTACCATATCACGCACTCTATACATTGAAGCAAGCTGTGCTTTACAGCTTTCACATTCAGAAATATGGCTTGTAACAATACTACTTTGCTCACTTGTCAGCTCATTATCAATATAAGCATATAAAAGAGGTTTAATATCCACACATTCTTGTTTCATATTACGCTCCATTTTATTTTGCCTCCGCAAATGCTTCATCTGTAAGGCCTTGTTTAATAAGTCTTTCTTTAATTATCTGCCTTGCATTAAAAAGCCTGCTTCGGACAGTGCCCAAAGGTATATTCAACATCTCTGCTATTTCTTCATAACTTAAATCTTCTACTTCACGAAGAATAATAACATTACGAAGCCTGTCAGGCAGCGCATCTACAAAAAACTTAACATACTTTTTAAGCTCGTCTTTAATAATGTAATCTTCAGGACATTCGCCAGTAGTTAATCTTTCAAAATAGTCCACATCGCTTTCTTCATCTTCCATATCCACTATTCTTTTATCTCTTTCATAGTGGTTAAGAGAAAGATTAACAGCTATGCGTTTTAACCATGGGTAAAAATGCTCCCTGTCTTGTAAAGTATCAAGTTTTTCATATGCTTTTAAAAAAGCATCCTGACAAATATCTTCCGCATATTCTTTATTTTTAACTATATTCATAGCAGAATAAAATATCTGCGACTGATATTTTAATATTAAAATTTCAAAGGCACCTGTATCGCCCTCTAAAACTTGTTCAATAACCTGTGCATCACTCATTTTATCCCTCTTATATAGTGAATGACATAGATAATTATATTTAGTTCAAAAAAATTTTTATTAATTTTCTTTTTTATCTCTTATTACAAAAAATACAGAAATTATAATAAAAACACAAGCAAATATAGTAATATGGTTTATAGGTTCGCCGCCAAATAAAGCACCCACAATAACTGCTACAACAGGCTCTGCATAAGCATAAGATATGGCAATATGAGTTGGTGTATTATATAAAAGCCATACATAACATGTATAACCTACAATAGAACCAAAAAATATTAAATGCAGAGTGCTTAAAAATGCTTTTAAAGTAACTTCTGAAAGATGAAAACCAGTCCACTCCCCTATTAAAAAAGAGATGACAAACATAACTAAACCGCCAGTAACCATTTGAAAACCAAGGCTTTTTATCATATTCATATCTGAATGTCTGCGTTTTAAATAGATAGAACCTGATACCCAGCCAGCCATAGATATAAATATAGTGATAATACCTAATACTGCATTAGAGCCGCCTGTAATCCCTGTTGATACTGCAAGCACACCAACACCAATAAAACCACCAATTAAGCCGACAAATACTGATGCAGAAGGCTTTTTATCATAACCTATAAGCCAGCTGACAATTACCATCCATAAAGGTATAGAGCCCATAATAAGAGCTATTGTACCAGAATTAATATAAAGTCCTGAAATATTTAAAAAAGCACCACCTATAACTATCATCATACATGATGCAAAGAAAATAGTAATAAACTGTGATTTTGTAGGCAGTTTTCTATCTTTTTTAATAAAAAATGACCAAAGCAAAAATATAGAGCCTGCAGAAATATATCTGATACTTGAAAGTAAAACTGGAGGAAAAGAAACAAGAGCAAACTTTATACTAAGATAGACAACACCCCATGTGGAATATAAGGCAACTATACAAAATAATGTTAATGCAAATTTTTTATTTTTAATAAGTGCCATAAAACACCATAGATTTCTTTATACTGTTTTTAATTATTATTTTTCAAATTTGTACTACTAAATATGAAAAAAAGCAATTATTTTTTATAAAATTTAATGACATTTATATTCTCTTATGTTATATAAGTAAATCAAATAATTATAAAGGTGTTATAATGATTGCAGGTAGCGATAAATTTAATGATGAATGTGCAATAGCCGGCATATATGGCAACCATGAGGCTGCTAATCTAGTTTACTTATGCTTATATGCTCTGCAGCATAGAGGACAGCAGGGTACTGGTATTGCAGCATATGACGGCGACCATATTCATTCAGAAAAAAGAGAAGGTTTAGTTGCTGATGTTTATACAAAAAAGCGTCTTAAAAAATTACCTGGCAAAATAGCCATAGGTCATAACAGATACCCTACTGACGGTATTTTTTCAGCAAGAAATCTTCAACCAGTTATAGCAGAACTGCCAATAGGTGATTGTGCTCTTGCTTATAATGGTAACTTAGTAAATGCTTTTAAAATCCGTAAACAGCTTATACAAGACGGTGCAATCTTCTCTACTGGAACAGATTCTGAAACTATTATGCATCTGCTTGCTAAAAGACTAAAAAATGAAGACTTAATTACAGCCCTTTCAAATGTTATGACTCAAATAACTGGCTCATACTCTATGGTATTTATGGCTGATAATAAACTTATTGCTATGCGCGACCCACACGGTGTCCGCCCACTTGCTATGGGTATGATGAAAGACGGATATGTATTTGTCAGCGAAACCGTTGCTCTTGATTTAATTGATGCCCACTTTGTCAGAGAAGTTGAACCTGGTGAAATGGTTGTTGTTGATGCAAGCGGTGTAAAATCTTATTTTCCTAATGGTAAATTAGAACACCCTGCACCATGCGTTTTTGAACATGTATATTTTGCAAGACCTGACTCTTTTATGTTTGGTCAGTCTGTTTATGAAGTGCGTAAAGGCTTTGGAAGAATGCTTGCAAAAGAATGTCCAGTAGATGCAGATATTGTTATACCTGTGCCAGACTCTGGTATTACTGCAACAATAGGCTATTCTGAAGAAAGCAAAATACCTTTTGAACTTGGTATTATCAGAAACCACTATGTAGGCAGAACTTTTATTGAACCATCACAAAATATCCGTGATTTTGGTGTTAGAATAAAACTTAACCCTGTTAGAAACCTTATTAGCGGTAAAAGAATAGTTGTTGTTGATGATTCTATCGTCCGCGGAACTACCAGTAAAAAAATAGTAAAACTTCTGCGAGATGCTGGAGCAAAAGAAATACATATGAGAATATCTGCTCCACCTACAAGCTACCCTTGCTATTATGGAATAGATACACCTACTAAAAAAGAACTTATATCTAATACACATACAGAAGAAGAAATTAGAAAATTTATAGGGGCTGATTCTCTTGGATATATTTCCCTTGAAGGTATGAAAAAAGTGCTTATTGATAATAACTTCTGCTTTGCATGCTTTACTGGTCAGTATCCAATAGACCCTACAGATTTAATTGAGGACTAAACATACAAATGAAAAAAATATTGTTAGTAATTATTATTTTATCATTTGCATGCAGTTTTGCTTTTGCTGATGACAGAACCGATAAACCATATAACTACGGCTATGCAAAAAGGCATGGTATGGTAGCCATTACTGGTAATTTAACAGACAGAATTTCTAATGCCTGGGGCGATTTAGCTCCGGGCGGCGGCGGCTTGGTATATTATAATATATTAAATGACTTCTGGGGTAATTTCTCTATCGGCTTTAGTGCTGACTATATTGGCGGTGATTTCACTACTAAAAATCAGAATATAAAAGGTAAAGCCCATATGGCACCTATTGCTTTAAATCTTGCATATATGACATCATCAAACATAGTTAATGCATGGATTGGTATTGGTATTTCATATAACTTTGCCACATTTAATATTTCTGACGGTACAAATAATGGCGTTTATTACAGTGATTTTACACAAAACAGCCAGTTAATAGGGTTTGACGCATTTGCCGGTGCTGAATATCTTTTTACAAAAGACGGCAGATGGGGTGCATTTTTTGAGTTTAGATATACTTATGCTCAAAACCCTAAATTTAACTTAGATTTAACAGGTGTTGGCAGTGTATCAGACTCACTTGATATGCAGCAGCTTAAATATACTATTGGGTTTTCATACCACTTTTAAGGAGATATTATGTCTAGTTCCAGCTATTTAGCAAGCATTATATTTTCAGTGCTTATTATAATATTTGGCGTAATTATTATAATGAACCCTGCAGGCACAATGACTGCATTTGCTATAATGATAAGTATATTAATGATTGTTTCAGGACTTACAAATATATTTTTATTTATAAGTCTGCGTGATTTTAAAGGTTCTGTATACTACTTAATAGAAGGCGGCATCTCTATTATACTTGGTATTATGCTTTTAAGCAGCCAGTCTGCTCTTGAAAATCTGCTGCCTTTATTAGTAGGTTTCTGGATAGCATTAAAAAGTGTTACTGCAGTTGTTACAGCAATTGAATGGAAAAAAAGAACTTATCCTGCATGGAAGTCTTTAATGGCTGGCGGTATTATTGGTATCCTTTTAGCTCTTTTAATTGCTGCCGTTCCTAAAATAGTTTCTGTCTATATCAGCCTTGTGCTTGGTATTGCGATGATAATCATAGGTGTTGTGATTATTCTATTTGTAATAAATTTAAGAAGAATAAGTTAATTACATATATTAAAATATTAAAAAAGGGCTTTTAAGAAGCCCTTTTTTTATTATATCTTATAAGAAATGAAGTTTATCTAATATGCGTTTTGTAGCATGGGACCTGTTTAATGTATAAAAATGAAGCCCTGCCACCTGATTTTTAACTAAATCTTCGCACTGGTTAACCGCATAATCTATACCAATAGATGTAATATCTTCTTCGCTTTTGCCTTCCATTGATTTTATTAAATGTTCAGGTATATGGCTTGAGCACATTACTTTAAACCTTTCTATCTGAGAAAAATTTACAATAGGCATTATTCCTGCCACTATAGGAACTTTTATGCCTGCTTTTTCTGCACGCTCTCTAAACCTGTAAAAATACTCATTATCAAAAAATAACTGAGTAATTATAAAAGATGCTCCCATATCTACTTTATATTTCAGCATCTCTATATCTTTTTCTATACTTGGTGATTCTGGGTGTTTTTCTGGATAGCCTGCCACACCTATACAGAATTTACCACGATTGGCAATATAGCTTACTAAATCAGAAGCATATTTAAAATCGCCCTGCTTTAAGTCGCTGCCTTTTGGTATATCACCGCGAAGTGCAAGTACATTTTCTATACCTGCATTTTCTAGCTTTTCTAAAATATTATCAAGTGTAACTTTATCAAAACCAACACATGTAATATGCATCATTGTTTCATATTTGCATGTATCTTTAATATAATTTATCCAGTCAAAAGTTTTATCAGCAGTAGAGCCGCCTGCTCCAAAAGTAACTGATGAAAAATCTGCATTTTCTTCTTGTAAAGAATCTATAGTATCAAAAAGCACTTTTTCTATTGCTAAAGTTTTAGGCGGAAAAAACTCAAAAGAAATAGACGGCTTTCTAGTATTTAAAATATTTGAAATGCTCATTAATCCTATACTCCATAAATTAAATTTTCAGTAGATATTGCACTAAAAATATAAATTTGTAAATAGTAAATAATATAAATTTAAAATTTAATGCATAACTAATATGAAATATTACAATTAAAGATATGTTGATAATTATTTTATAATTTTATTCATATTATTTTAATAGGTTTTCAATCTAACTGCGGTTTAGCCCATCTACTAAAATATTACTTGTATCAATAAATCTATATTTATTTTTTAGCAGTTTTTCAATAAATTCTGAATATGACTTACCCAAAAATTTAAAAAAGCCATATAAGATTATTTAGTCAATAATAAGCATTTTTATAATTTACCTTATATATGTTTTAGATACTTCACCTAAGAGTTTAGTTATTTTTTAACTTGTTCTCTACTCGCTTAGAAAAACATATCCTCGCAAAATTCGCTCGTCAGTATAATATATGCTTGTTATTTATCAATTATTTATCCTATTAAAACCTTGTCTATTTTGAGAATAAGCCGAAGAATCTTAAAGCATACAAATCTTTTTAATCTATGAAAATTTAAACAATTATACATATACAACTTATCAGCAGTTAAGAGATTTTGTTAGCTTTACTCTTTCAAGAATATGGCTTTCACTAGCTTAGTTCAAATTTTTGGATAAGTTCAAATCATTTTTTTCAGCATCCAGCTTTGTATTAATTGTCTTGTTTTGCAACCACTCCTATAATCTGTTTGTTCTTTATTATGCCCATCCTTACTGGTATTTAATTTGATTTTTACTTCTGCTTCTATTAGTTCTAACAAAAACAATATATAGTCTTGATTTTACACATTCTACTAATATTTTTTTATTTCTAATATTTTTTTCTAAAACCATTTTATGCTATATTTTTTGAGTATTTTATATTACTTCTTTATAGTTGTAACCTAAACAGGACAAAAATCCATCTTAACAGGTGTTTTAACATCTATTAAATAATATTAGCTAATTTTATATCATATTCCAATGACAAATTCAATATAAGTTGATGCCTGCTTTCCATCATTACACATTTGTGTTCATACTTATTATTTCCTGCCATATCTGTTTACTTATAATACTCTATCATTATATAATAAAAAACTTATTTTTGCTCTTTTTATACAGTCTCAATTTATCCATAATGTTTTATCTATTTACTGCTCAACCAATATTTTTAAATAAATTATTATGTAAATGAAATTACTGAATTTTATCTTAGTTTGATAATGACAGTATTTCCATAAAGCTGTATGGAATTATTGTGTGGATATACTGGCATTGTGTCTATAAAATCAAGCATATCTTTGTCATATCTATCTATATCATATTTATTAACATTCATATTCAATCCCAATATTTTCATAAAACTTAATATTCTATCAGTATTACCACCATCTGCTGAATAAAAAGATGCTTGAAACATATCTGATGAAACTCTCAAAGGATGGTTATTGTGCTGTAAATTACCATAAAAAATAACATTATATTTTGCATCGTATACATCTGGATATTTACTATATATTCGGTTTATTATGTCAAATGAAATCATCTTATCCTGTTCATATCCAATAACATATGAAGATTGTTTTTCTACAATATTTGAACCATTAATAATAACAACAGAAAATGCAAATACATAAAGAAGATATTTAATAAATGTATTCTTTTCAAAAAAAATATACATTAATAATATTACAAATGGACCTAAAAAAGCAGAAGAAAAGCGAGCTCTCATTACTAATAAATCATTGAAAAGCAAAATATTTAAAGAATATACTGCTAATAAAAACATAATTGATAATACAATAAAATATATTCTATCCTTAAAACTATTGAATTTAAAAAAACAATAAAGACACACAACTATAAAAAAAATAATTTTATATGTTATTTCATTTATCAATATAAGTTTCATAATAGAAAGGATTGTATGCATATAATCAGTATTCCAGCCAATCATATTAGAGTGATATTCTCCAAAACCTGCTGCAAAAATATAGATAAAAATAATATAAATAATTGTTGATATAGTTAATACAGTAATACTTTTAACAGCTAGATTTACATTATCTTTAATATTATTTCTGTTTATAAAATCTAAAATAATATTAATCATCATAACAGTTAAAAAAACTGAAAAATTTGCCTGATATGATGATATACCAATAAATAACAGAACAATTGACAAAAATATGAATGGAAAACTCCATCTACTTTTAATGATTTGAAAAGCTGCTATTACAAACAAAAAACCAATAAAATTATAAGCAGATTGAAAATAAAAATACTGCAGATAAGAAAAACAAGGATATGTAATAAGCATTACTACATACATACATTTTGCAGTATTTGAAATATATTTATAATTTGCAATAGTTAATGCTGCTGCAAAAACTAATGCTGTTATTCCAATTAACTGAGAAATAATATGATATTTTGCAAATGGAAATACATAGTATAAAAAAACACTTCCAAAGCGGTTTGTTCTAACATAATCTTTCATTCCATTTATTGCATAAAACTCACTGTCAATCCCAAATTTAACTGTGAAAATATCTATACTATTAAATAATATAGCTGTTATTACCGCAGTCAAAATAATATATATATTATTTGCACAAAATCTTTTGAAATAATTTGTTAAGCACAATATCTCATTATTAATATTCACTAAATATTTTTTCTTTTTATTACCAATAAATTTTTTTTTGCTGTATTTTATCATATGGGGGGGGGGGGGAGTCAAGTCTTCCCCAAGTTAGAACAATCAAAAAATTTTTGATAATACCTATTCTAAAAATTATTAATTTATTAACAGTACCTGAATTTAAAGAAAGGGTTATGCGTTTTGGAAACAAATAATAAGCCAAGAGAAGTTAATCAGAATATTACAGATTAATTAAAATTATTAATGTCAAATATAATTTTGTAATAAATAATACTATTCAGCCACCATAAAGTTTTAAAAGTAATCGTTTATTATACCAATTAATAAAATTTATTATTTTTTCAAAAACTCTAAAGCTGTTTTTTCCTTTCTATTTCACCCAAAAAGCATAATAGGTGTATTTATCTCAATTATTTCTGTATTCAAAGCAAAATATAGCAAAAAACAATTCTTATAAAATGCTTGTGATTGAATTTTTGGAATAATAGATATCCAAAATGAATTATAGATATTAACTGAAAAATATTAAATTAAGTGGCACGATGATAATAAAATTCTTTATTACTTATAAACAAAATTGCGAACTTTTTTGGATATTATCTAATACTGAAATTCATCTAATTACTGTAACTTATTACCCGCATATATAATAATCAAGGTATAAAAAGCCTTTAAAGTGATATATTCTATGGTGTCTTAAAATCTCGTTGCTATTATAGTTTGATGTGACTTGAACTAGATAAGGATATTTTTTTATAAGACTTTGTCATCTACTGAAATTCATCTAATATAAAAATAACTTAAATATAAATAGTATATAGTCAAATAAATTTTTAAACAATGGTGTATGAGCTAAAAAGACATAATATATAAATCATCACTACCCGTTGAATGGGTAGTTTGCTCTTTCCACTCTCTAAATGGTTTAATAAAAAAAGAGCTGTCAATTTTAGACAGCTCTAAATATCTTTAAGCTTTGGCGGCGCCCTAGTCTCCCAAGTGTTATCTTCACTAAGTACATTCGGCGATGGGGCCCTTCACTGCTGTGTTCGGTATGGGAA
>NZ_CASEGO010000090.1 GCF_949287625.1 uncultured Brachyspira sp.
CTAAAAATGCAGTTCTTTTGGTTCTTTTATACCAATAAAAGAACTGGGGTGCGGGGCAAAGCCCTGCAAATATCAAAATTTAAAAAATTTATTTTTTGACAAACTGTATTTGTTTAGGTATATACTAAAGATTTTTAAGTTTGTCAATTTTTTTATTCAACTTTTTCCCGCCGCAAAAAGTTGCAAAAAGTGCAAATATAAAAATAATACTAAATAGTACTAATTATGTATTACATGTAGAATAAATTATTAAATTTAACCTAAAATAAAGCCTTTCGCTACCGAAGGTACGCAGAGCGGGCGGGCTGTGCCTGCTTCTTTGTGGCACACATGGCTACGGCACGGACAGCGTCACAAAAGAACTGGGGTGCTGCGTAGCACACAGAGTGGTGGGCAAAGCCCTGCAAATATTTAAAATTAAAAAAAATAATTTTTTGACAAATTATAATTGTTTAGGTATATATTAATTAAAAACTATAATTATTAAAATTATTGTATGATAATATTAATATATGTATGCAAAAAATTATATAAAGTATTTTTAAAATAAACATTATAGTTATTATAGGGCTTTACTTTTTAGTTAATTAAAATTAAAATATTTAAAATATTAAAGCAAAAGTTTATTATTATGGATATATTTTTTGAAGAGTATATAAAAATAAATGGCATAGAAGAGTATTTTATACATTATCCTAAAAGATCAAATACATCATTAATATTTCTGCATGGCGGACCTGGTGAAAGTGAGGCATATTTTTTATATAAAATGCATTCAAAAACTCAAAATTATAATTTAATATATTATGATCAAAGAGGAGCTGGAAAAACTCAGTCAAAAAATAAATCAAAAGAAAATGATATAACAATAGAAAACTTATTATTAGATTTGAAAGAAACTATTAATTATGTAAAAGAAAAATACAAGTCAAAATATATTATTTTACTAGGTCATTCTTTTGGAAGTGTTTTAGGTATTGAGTTTATAAAAAAATATCCTAACATAGTTTCAGCATATATTGGAATGGGTCAGGTTGTTAATTTCAAAACAGGTGAGAAAATAGGATTTGATTATTGTTTTGATTTAGTTAAAAAAAGCGGCAGTAAAAAATATATTGACAAAATGTGTAAATTAAAAAATTATCCTTTTAATATAAATAAGAACAATGTTTTTGATTTGTTTAAAAGTTTCAGAGAAGTGCAGGCTGAATATAAATTGGCTGGATATTATGAAGGACAAGATAAATTAAAAAAGATTATAAAACAAAGTCCTATATATTCATTTAAAGATATGTTTAATTTTAGTCCATTAACATTAAACAAAAATATAATATATTATTTACTAGATTATGATACAAGCAAATTTACTAATTTTAATATACCGATATTTTTTATATGCGGTAAAAATGATTGGCAAGTGCCCACTGTAACAGTGCAGGAATATTATAAACAGATAAAAGCTCCAGATAAAGACATATTTATAATAGAAAATGCAGGACATCTTCTAAACATAGAAAATACATATGAATATAATATCACTGTAGAAGGAATATGCAGCAGAATTAGCGGACAGTAAATATTTATTTTGCTGCCTCTGTATTTAATATTTTGTATCCTAATTTTCTTGATTCTTCTAAATAATGATTGCTTTTTTCTGTATATTCCTTCATCTTTTCTGCAGTAATTGTTGTTAATTTTGAATATTCATCATAAACTAATGATAAATAATAATAACTTTCTGCTAATACAGATTTTGATTTATTGTTTTTTATAGATTGTAAAAAATTATATTCAGATTCTTTTAAATCTTTTACCTGTTTTTCCACTTTATATCTGTAAAGGGATACTATACCTTTATTATTTAAAAGATAAAAATTATTCCTTTCAATATTAAGTCCGTATTCTATATCTTTTTGGGCATTATCCAAACTGTTAATGTCATTATTTATTTTATAGTCTATTAAATATAGCCAGCCTCTGTTTATATATATTGAAGTGTTGTTTTTATCAATATTCAAAGCCTTATTATAATTATCTAATGACATATCGAAATATTTTTTATCCTTTGTGTTTTTATATTTTTCATTATAGAGATCAGAATATATAAGCAAAGTACTTAAATCATCTGTATTATTATTATCTTCAACTGCTCTTTTATAATCATTTAATGCAAGGGTAAAATAATTTTCATCAGCTGTATAATGATATTTTTTTGTATATAGAACGGATCTATCCTTTAATACATCAATATTGCTTTCTTCATTAAAGTTATTAATATCCATAATTTTATTATAATCTTTCAAAGCGGCATTAAAATATTTATCATCTGAAGTTTCCTGATATTTTTTACTGAATAGTAATGCTCTGCTTTTTAATACGGCTGTATTGTTATCATTTGAGTTCAGTATCCTTGTATATATACTTATAGCATTATCATCATTTCCATTTTCAACTTCTTTTATAGCCATAAGTGATAATTCATTAATATCAAGATTCTCTTCAGAGTTTTTATTCTTTTTTACAACATTCCAAAAAACATTGTCTCCTTTTTTATTGTATTTATAGTAATCATTTTTTAATACAAGTTTATCGCCGTCATAATTTGTATTAATAATTTTATTGTCATTATCTATTGATATTCCTTCAGAATAAATTTCTTTATTTTCATTATTATTTTCTTCATCATTACTTATATTATCTTTTATATTAATATCATCATATCCTTGTTTTTTATCAGAACTGCCTCTAAATAATAATGTTCCAACTATAATTGTTGCTAATGCCGAAATAAAAACAATAACAACAGTCCTTGTATCCAAACTGTTTATAAATTGATTATTATCCAAAAACGAATTAAAACTATTAATATACTCATCATATTTTATATCCATTAGATAATCTAAGTTCTTTTTTATATTGTTTCTGTTCAGAATATCATTTTTATTGCTTATTACCATATTTGTATAAAAATTGGTGTTTATATTTGAGTATGCAGTATTTTGAGTTACAGTATTTGAATTATATATCCATAAACATATTCCAGCTATTATTACAGCTATAAATAGTATAATTGTTAACATAATACCATTTGAAGATAGCTTTTCATTTGCATATTCATAACTTTCATCATTTTTTATAAAATTATGCTCTTGTTCCATCATCAAATCCTGATATTAGTAGGTTATTTATCGGATTGAGTTTTATAAAAAAAAATAAATATGATAACTAAATAAGAATTTTTTTTGAATTTAAATATTTTCGTTATATTTTTCAATTAGATTAATAATTTTTTCATTATTTGTATTATACGCATAATCTAAGGCAGTATTTGAAGTATCATCGATTATATTGATATCAGCACCATATTCCAATAACATTTTTACTATTTCTATATTTTCCCTTATAACAGCAAACATTAAAGCATTTTTACCATCATTGCTTACAATATCAGAATCAGCATTATTTTCAAGTAAAATACTTACAATATCTTTATGACCGCTGATGACAGATTGTATTAATGCTGTGTATCCTATATTATTTTTATAGTTTATATCTATATTAAGTGATATAATTTTTTTTATAATATCTTCATTTCCTTTAATGCATGATTCTATAAGAATATTATTTCCATCATTATTTATTTGATTAATGTCGGCCTTGTTTTCAAGTAGTGTATTAAAAACATCTATATGCCCGTTTGCCGCAGCTGCCATAACAGCATTATATCCGAATATATTAGAAATATTTATATCCGCACCGTATTCTATAAGTAATTTTACTATATTGTTATGCCCGTTAAATGAAGCAAGCATAATAGGTGATATTTTATCCTTATCAAGTATATTAACATCAACACCAGACTCAATCAATTCTTTTGCACCTTCATAATTGCCATGTTCAGCATATATAAAAAGTCTGTCTTCTTCCTTGTTAATATCATATTTTGACTGAGAATATAAAAGTCCAGTCAATATGAAAATTACTATAAAAATATGTTTTGTCATATATAATAATACCCCATTATGTTATATAAAAAATATTATATATAATAAACGGATTATATACGTTTATGTTAAACATTTTTATCATTAATTTTTTATAAAAAAATATATGTTTATATAGTATCATTTTTATAATATTTATATCTGTTTTCGCTATATCGTATTGATACATCTTTACCAAATATTGTAAACCTTATATAATTATATTTAGATTTTATTTTCTTGTAATATTCTTTAATCGTATTTGATTCTATAAAAATAATAAACTCTTTAGAAAAATATTTATTATAATCTTCTTTATTTATATTTTTTATAACTTTATTTAAAGTATTTTTTATAGTATAAAAAACTTTTCTTTCATCTTCCACTTTAAAATTTTTTGTTCTAAAAGCTAAAAATGCTTCACCTTCTATATATTTTGCAAATGATAATGATTTACTTTCCCAAAAATTATATTTAGTGTAGAAGTCTTCTAATATTTCTAAATATTTTTTTATATCATCAGATAATTTTTTTATATTTTTTTCTGTATTATCTGTAGATTGTCCTGCTCTTTTAATATAATGATAATTGGTATTATATTCAAAGCTAACATTTTTTGTATACATTAAAAGTTCATGAGAAAATATACCGTCTTCCCCAGGGTGAAGATTAATAGGGTATCTTAAATATTTATAATTATCTAATATTGATCTTTTTATAAACATTGACCAAGTAGGAAGTGCTGAATGATAATCTTTATTAACTCTTTTATCTAAGTTCCAAAAAGTACTTAATACCACTAAATCGCTGTTATTTTTTTCAGCATTGTTATAAAAAACTTCAATAAAATCATTATCTATATAGTCATCACTGTCCATACAAAATATATATTCGCCATTTGCTCTTTCTATACCGTCATTTCTAGCTGCAGATACCCCTGCATTTTTTTTATCTATTATTATTATTCTTTTGTCTTTAGAAGCATATTCTTTTAATATTTCAAGTGAATTGTCATAAGAGCCGTCATTAATACATATTATTTCTAAATCTTTATAAGTTTGATTAATAACGCTTTCCAAACAAGTTTTCAAATAATTTGAAACATTATAAACAGGTATTATTATGCTAACCATATTTTAAATCTTTTCTATATCCTCTAAACTTAGTCCAGTTATTTTTGATATTTCTTTATTATCCATATTCATATTTTTTAGTTTTAATGCTATGCTTTTTGCCTTATTAATTTCTCCTTTTTCTATACCTTCTTTTATACCTTCTTTTATACCTTCTTTTATACCTTCTTTTATACCTTCTTTTATACCTTCTTCTTTACCTTTCTTAATTCCTTCTTCTATTCCTAATCTTCTCTCCTCATCAAGCATTATTTGATTACCATATAGATATGCTTCTTTTTTCTCATATTCCATCATCATCAATCTGCTTTTTACAAAATTATTATATTTTTTCTGCACTTCTTCCATTATGGGTTTTTCTTTTACTATTTCAGACATAGATACCTCCAAATTTTTGCTTGTAAATATTTTGAGCCAGTAATTTAAATCTTTAGATAATAAGTTTTTCTTAAACTTTTTTAATTCTATTATATGTATCTGTAAATGATCTGTTAATAACTTTTTATTATTCATCTCATAAAGCATATAGCAGGAATGTATATTTTTAGTTTTATCTAAATTAAAATTGAGAAGATTAATACTTATTACAGGAGTTAATTCATCGTATCTTTCACCATGTTTTAATAATTTACTGTAATTAGCAGCCCAGTAATAAAGTATGCGTTCTGGAAATCTTGAATTGCCTTGAAGCTGAATTTCTATAATAACAACAGAACCATTTTGAGTAATACATTTAACATCGACTATGGTCTCTTTTAAATTCCTATTTTTCTTTAAATTAAATGGAGTGAGAATTTCAACAGAGCGAAAAGTCTTCATATTAGCATTAATCATTATAGAATTAATAAAATCCAAAAGTATAGACTCGCTACTTCCTTTATCAGTAAATAGGTATCTTATGAAATAATCATTCAAAGGATTGAAATATTTTATTTGTTTTGTATTTAATTTCTTTTCCATAAAGATATTATACTAAAATAAGAATAAATTGTCAAAGTTTGTTTAAGTAATTTAGAAATATTAAACTATAATTTTTATATTAAAAAAGAGATGCTTTATAAAAAACATCTCTTTAAAAAAATATTAAAAATCAAACAATCAATTAATTTTTTTCATTAATATAAGAAAGCAAACTCTCATATTGAGCTTTCATATTAGCAGGAACTTTAGGGTCATCAATTAATTTTTCTAAATATTTTTTAGGTTCGTCTTTTTCTCCAGCTAATGCCATAATTACAACTTTATAATAATGAGCCACATAAACTTCTTCTGATTTAGGATAGTTTTTTATTATATTATCAAAATACTCATTTGCTTTTTCATAATCTCTTTTCTGTGCCTTTATAAGTCCGAAACCAAGCAAATATTTAGCCATAGCTTCATTAGATATGGCTTTTTTATCCATTAATATATCATATATTTTTTTTGCCTCTTCTTCATTTCCAGATTCTAAATACAAATCAAGCTTTTCCAAACTAGGCTCTTTACTTGCTAAAACTATATTAATTTTGTTTAGCTTTTCTATAGCATTTTTCATATAAGGTACGAACTTTTCTCCTTCAACATATCCGCCTATATTTTCTAATACAAAACCGTCAGCACTTATAAATAATATTGTAGGAAATCCCTGAACTCCGTATCTCTGAGCTATTTCAGCACCCTCTTTTGAAGTTTCTGGATTTAATTTTACAGATACCATTTTTTTTGCCATATCTATAACTTCTTTATTGGCATAAGTATTTTTATCAAGCTCCTTACACCAAGTACACCAATCAGTATAAACATCTATCATTATGGGAAGATTTTTTTCTTTTGCTTTTTTCATTGCTGAAGCTAAATCTTTTTCCCATTTTATTTCAGCATTAGCTTTATTGCATGATATAACAGATAATACAGTTATTAATACAATTAATATTTTTTTATTCATAATTAGACTCCGTTTATTAATTTTATTGTAAAATATTTTTTTAATAATATTATTCGCTTAAATTAAAATAATCTATTAAGTTTATATATTGTTCTTTTATATCTTCAGGCACTTCATTAGTAAGATTTTCTATATATTTTATTCCTTCATTAGTTTGTCCATTATTAACTATCATATCAAGTGCTTTATAATAATGTGCTATATAAACTTCCTTTTGATTATTATATTTATCAATAATTTCATTAAAATATCTCATACCATTTTCATAATCATCATTATCTAAAAGCATAACAGCAATTTTTGACATATATTTAGTTATATTATCTTCAGGTATTTTATTTTCTTTAATTAGTATATCATACATATCTGAAGCCTCTTTAGCATATCCAGAATCTATATATATATCAAGTTTTTCTATGCTAGGTGTTTCATCTTTAAAAGCATTTTTTATATTTTCTTCTTTTTGTTTTATGCTTCTCATTTCATTTATTAACTCATCACTTTCTATATACCCAATTATTCTTTTTATAACAAATCCGTCGCTGTTCATAAAAAGCATTGTAGGAAATCCGGGTATATTATATTTTTTTAAGAAATTATCTCCATTGCTTGATTTCTCAGGATTAAATTTTAATGCTATAAAATTTGCAGTATAATCTGATACTTCTTTATTTTTAAATGTAGTTTTATCCATTTCCTTGCATGCACCGCACCAATCAGTATAAATATCCATCATTATTGGTTTATTTTCAGATTTTGATTTTTCTATAGCCTTATCAAAATCATTTTCCCAATTTATTTTATTGTTAGAGCATGATACAAGCATAATAAAACATAGTATTATCATGTATAATTTATTCATCATGTTTCCTTAAAATATGTTTTAATAATAAAACAATTAAAAATTATAAAAGTAAACAATACTTTTTAATTATTATTAAGATACAGATGTAGTTTTAAGCAAATATGCTACATATCCTATATATATAATTAAAAATATTATTCCTTTAACTTTTCCTAAACTTTTTCCTTTAATTGTAAATAAAAGAAGTAAAAGACCAGCAAATACCATAATAGAAAAGTCCATTAAATAATCCTGAGTATTGCTTAATATTATACCGCCGAATTTTAATGAAGCCATAGATGATATACCTAAAACTCCCCCTACATTAAATATATTGCTTCCTACTATGTTTCCTATAGATATATCAGCCTCTTTCTTGATAGCAGCTATAACACTTGTAACAAGTTCTGGTATACTCGTTCCTACAGCTACAACTATAAATCCTATTATATGCTCGCTTAAGAAATTTCTAAATATTCCAGTAACTCCTTTAATAAATACATCAGAACCAAATGCAAGTGCTAATATTGCAATTATTATTTTAAATATAGCTCTCGATATAGAATGTGTTTTGGTTGATGATGAAACCTCTTTTTCAAAAGCTGCTAATTCATCTTTGTCTTTTGATATTACATTGTAGAGATAATAAACGTATATACATAGTAAAATTAACAGTATAATGCCCTCTATTATAGATATTTTATCTCCGCTTAATCTTTTTGTCTCTATATTAAAAAGCATTAATCCTAAAGCTATATACATTATAAACATAGAAATCATAGAAACATAATATGATTTTTTACCAGCAGACATATTCATAAATAAAGCGGAAACTCCAAGTACAAATACCACATTAAATATATTACTTCCTATAACATTACCAACAGCAATGGCACTCTCTCCTCTTAAAGCTCCGAATAAACTTACAAAAAGCTCAGGCATAGATGTACCCATAGCAACCACTGTAAGCCCTATAACTATAGGAGGTATTTTTAATCTGTTTGCTACCATAACGCTGCCGTCTACAATATATGTTCCGCCCAGATATAATAATAATATACCTGCAGCTGTAAAAACTATGTTTAATAAAATATTTTCCATAAATTAATCCGTATTTTTATTTATTATATATTATTTATTATTCTCTTCATTTGTTTTGTTATCATCACTGATTTCATTATTATTTATTTCATTATCTGTTTTTTCTTGACTATTGTTAACCTTATTTTCTGCATTATTATTTTCTACTTCTTCTTGTTTTTCTGATGAGCTATTGTCAATATTATCTGCTTTATTTTTTTTGCTTAAAGCTGATACAATAAACACTATAATACATATAATTAATATTAATATTACCAATGCAGTTGAAAGCCATAATGGAGATAATACCCATACCCAATTCCAATCAACCGCTTTAAATAATTTTAATATTACAAATATAATTCCTAAAAAAGCAAAAAAAGCAGCAGCAGCATTTAATATAGGAAGTTTATTTTCTTTTACTGCTATTTCAGTACTTTCATTATTTTCATTGTTCTGATTTTCATTACTTTCATTTTTATTATCTTTCTGTTTTTTGAAAAATACAGCATTAAAAGAAATAGAAAATATTATAAGTATTACTTCCAATAATACTATGCTTAATACTGCATACCAATTTAAATCAATCAATACTTTTGATAGTTTTAATAATACAAGAATTATTATAAAAACAGGCAGAACTCTCAAAGAGAAGTTTGTTAAACTATTGATAAGATGCAATATTGCCATTGTGAAGACATTTTTTATTTTTCCCATAATTTCATTCCTATAAAAATAATATATCCTAATAATATATTATTTTTATTAAATTTAAACAGTCTTTACAATATTTAATGAATATTTTTTATTGTTTTCTTTTACAGTATAAAAAATAACGGCATGAGAAAAAGTATCCCATGCCGCAATTATGAATTTATTTAGGGTTATTCGGATTTTATCTGCATAACTAATACTTTAAATGCCTCTATAGCCTTTAAAGAATGCGGAGCATTGGCTGGAATTGTTATTGACTTTTCAGCTGCAACTTCAAATTTTTCTCCGTCAACTGTTATTTCTGCTTTACCTTCAAGTACAGTAACTAAAACATCTCCTGTGCTTGAGTGTGTAGGTATTTCTGATGCTTTATCCGCAGATATTATTTTTATTATTAAACTTTTTCTATCAACTAATGATAATGCTGATATAGAATTAGGTTTTATTTCTACTAAATCTTTTAATGCCGTAACTTTTTTATAATCTATATTATCAATGAATTTTTGCATTTATTCTCCTTAAATAAAATTCTTATTTAGTTTTGTTCATATTATCTAACATTTATCTATAAAAATCAGTTGCCATAGCAACAATATATAATTTTTTATAAAATAATTTTAAATTAATATTTATTATTTTAAGAAAAACCTATTAATATATTCATATAAAAATATTGCAAGTACTATAAAAGGAAGTATATAGCTTATATAGAATCTTAACTGACGCGGGAATTTAATACCTTCTCCAGTATTTGCTTCTTTTATAAAATTTTCAAAGCCCCAGCCGAAATCTCTTGTACAGAAAAATAATGTTACCAAAGCACCTAAAGGAAGAATATTATTGCTTACTATAAAATCAAGCAAATCCATTATAACAGTATTTTCTCCTAAAGGCTGTATATTTGATAATATGTTGAAACCTAATGTTGTAGGAAGGCTTAATATAAATAATGATATAAATAAAATAATAGAAGTTTTTTTTCTTGTAAACTTAAATTTATCCATAATAAAAGAATATATATTTTCTAATACCCCTATTATAGTAGTAAGAGCAGCCATAGCTAGGAATAAGAAAAATAAAGCCCCCCATAATCTTCCTAAAGGCATAGAGTTAAATATATTAGGAAGAGTAACAAAAGCAAGCCCAGCACCTTCCCCCGGATTTACATTAAAGGCAAAACAAGCTGGAAAAACTACAAGCCCTGCAAATAAGGCTACTATTGTATCTAATGCAATTATTATTAATGCCTCTCCAGTAAGTGATTGTTTTTTATCTATATAGCTTCCAAATATTGCCATTCCTCCCTGTCCTACACTTAAAGAGAAAAATGCCTGACCAATAGCCGCATAGAAAATTCCTATAAAACCTGTTAAACCGTTTCCAAATAATTTATTTAAATCTGGAACTAAATAAAATTTTAAACCTTCAACAGCACCTTTTAAAGTGAGCGAACGTATTATAAGAAGTATTAAAAGCCCAAATAGAGATATCATCATAAACTTACTTGCCCTCTCAACTCCTTTCTCCAATCCGAAAGAACATATAATAATACCAATAAGAAGGCTAATACCCATCCATAATGTTAAAGTGGGGGCACTTGCTAAAACACTGTTAAAAAAATTTCCTACTTCATCAGCGTTAAGATTTTCAAATTTTCCAGAAAGCATAAAATAAAAATATGATAAACACCAGCCGCATATAGTAGTATAAAAAAGCATAAGTATAACATTACCTAATATTTGTATATATCCTATTTTATGCCAATTATGCCCCTTTTTTTCTAATCTTTCAAATGATGTTGCTATATCATGTCCTCCTGCTCTTCCCACAGCAAATTCCATTACCATAGGAGCAACACCCAAAATAATTATAGATATAATATACAGTATTACGAAAGCTCCTCCTCCGTATTGTCCTGTAATATATGGAAATCTCCAAACATTTCCCATTCCTACAGCACAGCCTGCAGATACCAGTATAAAGCCGAATCTGCTTCCTAGTTTTTCTCTTTCTTTCATATACTATACACTCCAATTTTTTATAAAAATTATACTATATATCATAAATTAATAAAACTTATAAATAATATAAAAAAAATATTTTATATACTTATAAAAATTCTTAATGCTATTGACGAAACTATAAAGTAAAATTTTTATTAATGACATTTTTTAAGAATATTATCAGGAGTATTCTATGTATAAAGATGAATTAAATGCTGTATGTAATGCTTCAATATCAAAATCAAATTTGATTAATAATAATATTTTGGGATATTTTATATCTTCAATGCTTGCCGGAATATATGTAGGTCTTGGAATACTTCTCATATTTTCTATAGGCGGATTACTCGGTGATTTTAAAGGTACTAAAATAATAATGGGAGTATCTTTCGGTATAGCTTTAAGCTCTGTAATAATTGCGGGTGCTGAATTATTTACTGGTAATAACCTGATTATGACTGTAGGAGTTTTAAATAAAAAGACATCATTTATTAATCTTATTAAAGTTTGGATTGTAAGCTATATAGGTAATTTGATAGGTGCTGTATTAGTATCTGTTTTATTTTATTTAACTGGTCTTGCAGGCGGAGATATAGGAAGTTTTATAGCAAATACCTCTTTAACAAAAATGACTTTAAGTCCTCAGGTATTATTATTTAGAGGAATATTATGCAATACTTTGGTATGTCTTGCAGTTTGGTGCAGTTTCAGATGCAAATCTGACAGCGGAAAACTAATAATGATATTTTGGTGTTTATTTGCATTTATAACAAGCGGATATGAACACAGCATAGCAAACATGACTATTATGGCTGTAGGATTATTAACAAACTCTGAACCTAATCTCACTATATACGGATATTTTTACAATTTATTATTTGTTACAATAGGCAATATTATAGGCGGTGTATTTTTAATAGCTCTTCCGTATCATATAATAGCCAAAAATTAAATAGTATATACTGGAACAATTTTATTTTGCCAATTGATACACATTATACAAAATTATCAACTTTTTTGCCGCACACACCATACTTAACAGTACTTCCTTCGGTCGCAGGCAGACTTCGTAAAAGAACCTTATATCCTCAAAAAGCTCGGATACGCTTCGCGAAAGTTCAAGTATAAAAATAATGATACACTATAAAAAGTACAAATATAAAATTATAATAGACTTGTTTCAAAACTAAATTTATTAATACTTAGTTTTTTTATTTAGTATTTTTTTAGTTATAGTTGGGGCTTTGCCCCAAACCCCACTTCTTGCCCCAAACCCCACTTCTTTTGTGACGCTGTCCGCCTTCGGTGTGGCACAAAGAAGCAAAAAGACTGCATATTTATATATTAAAATACTAATTTACACAACATGTAAAACATTATATTTGTAGTTTTAAAATTAAATAATTTTCATAATTAACTTTATCAAGTAGTTTTGAAACAAGCCTAATAATTATGTTTTAATATAAATATTAAATTTAGTATAAAAATACAGTCTTTCGAGACCGTATGCTGCTGTAGTGATCTTAATATGACTTAATACACCTGAATTTCATACTATTTCATAAAAATGGTAATAAAAAGTACAATATCTATATTTTTATAATATTATAATTTTTACTATTTTTCACTACAAGTATTTTTATAATAATAGTTATTATACAATTGCTATTTTAACAGTTTTATTATATACTTTTACATCAATATTTATTATTGCAAGGGGTTAAATTAATGGAGAATCCTATAAAAAATATTACAGAAACAATCATAGGCGAATGCCGTAATTTTAAACATACATTAAAAGAAATATTATATGCAATAGTCATTGTACTTCTTATAAATACATTTTTAATACAGAATTATCAAATCCCAACAGGCTCTATGATACCTATTATAATGCCCGGAGACAGACTCTTTGCAAATAGATTTGTTTACGGAGTAAAATTGCCTTTTACAGACGGGCTTTTAGGATATAGACTTCCGAAGATAAAATCACCTCAAAGGGGGGATTTGGTGGTATTCAGAGCTCCTCCTTCTGCATCTTTCGGATGCGAGTCTGCTATGCCTTATTATGAGCCTTCTCCATTGGTTCAATTTTTAAAACTTCCAGTTATGGTATTTGCTCTTACTCCTTTTACTTGGGACCCTAGATTTTTGCTTGCAGACTATATAGGAGAAAAACTTACTGGAGGTACGCATTTAGCACCTGCAAATTTATTTTTGGGGCTTAAAACTGTAGATTTAGACCCTAGAAAAGAATTTGTTAAGCGTGTTATAGCTACTGCTGGAGAAACCGTAGAGATTAGGAATAAGAAAATAATTATAAATGGAAATGAAATAGAAGATAAATGGGGATATTTTTTCTATGGAAATGACAGAGAATTTGTACCTATTATAGATATTTACGGACCTATTTATGTTCCTAAAAAGGGTGACGTTATAATATTTAAAAAGATAGTTGATAGAACTGATTATTATAATGATTTAAGCTCTTTTGAAGTTTATATAAATGATGAGATAGTAAGCGATGATATAAAATTATGGTATTGGATGAATATATATGTTCCTAATACTAAAGACAGACCTGATGAATATATATACAATGTTCCAGAGGATTATTTCTTTGTGATGGGAGATAATAGAGATCAAAGCTGCGACAGCAGAATGTGGGGACTTGTTCCATACAGACATATAAAAGGGCAGCCTATGATTGCTTGGATACAGTCTAAAAGACCTGATGATGTTGAACAAGGCTTCTTTAAATACTTTATAATTAAATAAGAATAGCAATATGTATGATCAAATTTCTCAAGATACTTTAAAAGAATTATATAAAATTTGGAAAGTAAAAAATATAGAGGATTTGCAAACAAAATCTTCCAATATTTTTATTGTCTCTTTTAAATTTTATGCTTTATCTAAAGAAGCTAAAAATATTGTGCTTTATGTACTGAAAAATGAAAGCAAAGAACTAAACTCTATAGATATAGCGTATTCTCTTAAATATACACAAAAACAAATACCTGCCTTCTTTAATTATATAGATGAAATAAAAAAATCAGGACTTCTTTATTTAAAAATAAAAAGAAGAAGATTAAACTCTCATGATGATACCTTATACTTTCTTCCTAATGTTAAGCCTATTATAGAAAGTATTATACTAAAAGAAAGTATTAAGATTACTAATTATATAGATTACCCATACACTGCTAATATATATAAAAAATATTTGCAGAAAATAATTAATATATATGAAAATGGAAATATTATTGATTATAATAAATCAAAAATAAATGATGATGAATTATTTGCTTTGTGCAAAGCGAATATTGTATCGGTTTATTTTTTTGGTGATGAGCTTAAAACTTATATAGGTATCAATAATAATAATGTTTTGTCCAATTTGGAAAAGAGCTTGAAAGATAATGTTGATAGTTCTATATTTATATATAATCACTTTAATATATTAAATGATATTGATACATTTATATATGAATGTGATGTGCAGAAATTATGCATAGATGATATCAATATTAATTTTCTTACCAACAATATAGAGCCTTCTGTTATAATAAATATATGTTCAAAATTAGATTTGATAAAACTTGATAATAAAGGCTTTATATCTTTGGAATATGATAATATAAAAAATTATTTATCAAATTCTATAGACTATAGAAAAGAACTTATATTAAAAACTATTTATAAAAATTATAATGATTATTATAAAAAAATATTGGATATATTAGAAGAAGGAAGTATTTCAAAATCTACTCTGTATGTTAAATTAAAAGAACATAATATTTCTCTTTCTATGGAAATGTATAATAATATAATTTATTCTATGTTTGTATTAGGTTTTACTGAAGTTTCTTTTTATGAGAATGCTATTTTAGCTATTAGAAAGCCTATAATTGATGATAATAATAAAAAATGTTTTATAAACGGTAATTTTGAACTTACTTTAATTAATCATTATTTATTTTCAAATAATTTTATATATATGTGCAATTTATATTTTGAACTCGATAAGCAGGAGACTGTTTACACATATACAATGACAGAAGAAAGCGTTTTAAAAGGAAAAACTATAATCAGTGATGAAATATCAGAATATTCTTTTGACAAGTTTTTAGCTGTATTAAAAAATATACTTCTTGATAGTAATGTAGAGATGCCTAAACATGTAGAAACAAGCATAAAAAGATGGTATGACAGAGGGATAATCTCTTATGTGTATGATAATGTTACGCTTGTTATAATTAAAGATGCTAACAAGTTGGAAGAGATTATCTATGAGGCAAAAAGAAAGGGAATTATTATAAAAAAAATAAGCGATGAATATGCTATTGTAAAATCATCTTCTACTACTAAAAAGAATCTTACCAAATTTTTAAGACAGAGAAAGATAATAGTAACATTCTAAATAAAAATGAGTGATTTAAAATTATGATAGATTATTTAAATAAAGAAACCTACAATTTTTATTTACCTGAAAATTTAATAGCAACAGAGCCTAATTATGAAAGAGATCATTGCAGGTTAATGACATTAAATAAAAATACTGGAAAACTGGAACATAAAATATTTGCAGATATTATTAATTATTTAAATAAAGATGATGTATTAGTTTTAAATGACAGCAAAGTAATACCAGCAAGAATATACGCAAAAAAATCTACAGGCGGTAATGCTGAAATACTCCTTCTTAATAAAGTTAATGATGATGAAAGCACTTGGGAATGTTTGATAAAAGGAAAAAATATTAAAGAGTCTGATACGCTATATTTAGATTACGCTGATTTAGATAATGTAGGAAATATTGAGGCATTGATAGAAAAAGATAATATATCCACTAAATTAATAAAATTTTCAAAACCATTAACAAATGATATTTTAGACACAATAGGAAAAATTCCGCTTCCTCCATATATAATTCAAAGCAGGAAAAGAAAAGGAGAAGAAGAGTACAACAGCAATGATAAAGAGTTTTATCAAAATGTATATGCCAAAAATGAAGGAAGTATTGCTTCTCCTACTTCAGGTCTTCATTTTACTAATGAGCTTTTAGATAAAATAAAGTCTATCGGTGTTACAGTATGCTATGTTACTTTGCATGTAGGTTTTTCTACATTTAATCCTTTAAAAGAAGATAATTTGCTCAATCATGTTATGCATGAAGAGAAGTTTATCATACCAAAAGATAGCTGCAATATTATAATCAATGCCAAAAAAGACGGCAGAAGAATAGTATCATGCGGAACTACAGTATCAAGAGTTTTAGAAAGCGAATATGATAATTATGATTTCAAAAGACTTGATGGATCTACAAATATATTTATTTATCCTCCTTATAAGTTTAAATGCGTAGATGCTCTTATAACTAATTTTCACACGCCGCATTCAACTTTGCTTGCTATGGTTAGTGCCTTTGCTGGTTATGATAATATAATGAATGCTTATAAAACAGCTGTAGATAATAATTATAGATTTTTTTCATACGGTGATGCGATGTTTATGTATTAGTATTTATTTAGTATATATTGGAACAATTTCATTTTGTCAATTGGTGCACATTATACAGAATTATCAACTTTTTTGCTGCGGCTTCGCCAAAGTTTTTGCCAACACCATACTTAACAGCACTTCCTTCGGAACTTTATATTTTAAAGATATATATTAAATGTATGGTAATACCCGAAATTTAGGCTACACCTTGCCACAGGCACGCAGAGCGAGGTGGACTTCGTCAAATGCAGTTCTTTCGCCTGCCTACGGCAACAGCGTATGGTTCTTTTATACCACGTCATACCTACGGTACTTCCTACTGAAAATTTTTAAGTTTGTCAATTTTTTTATTCAACTTTTTCCCGCCGCAAAAAGTTGCAAAAAGTGCAAATCTAAAAATAATACTAAATAGTACTAATTA
>NZ_CASEGO010000091.1 GCF_949287625.1 uncultured Brachyspira sp.
AAAGAATACATTCTACTTTAAATTATGATACTCCTATGCTATACTTTAAGAAATTAAGGAATACTTAAATGCAATATGTATGGAACCCGTGCATTATTTATATAATAACATAATTGTTAAAAAAAGCAATAGATTGTATAATATACACATTCATTTTATACTTATTATATTTATTGGAGTTATCATGAATTTAGCTATACCTTATGAAAATGAGATTAATGATAAAGATAAAACAATAATACAAGAATATATACTTAATAATATAAAAGAATATGAGCATAACTCTACTAAACTTACAGAATTAACCATAGAAGCAGTATCCGCTTTAAGTGCTGGAAAGTCAAGAACTGAATTTTTATCAAAACAAGGTTTTTTCAAAAATATATTTAATTCCATAACAGGACAAAATAGAAAGGTAAGAGGTGAGATAGATTATAATTATATATTAGTAAAAGATGCTTCAATAAAAATGATAGAGTGTTTAGCTGAGCAAAATAAAATAACTTATGAAGGACTCATATATATAAATAATAAATTAAATAATATAGAACAAAATATTGAAAAAGAACTTGTAACTATATGCAATAATATAAGAGAGTCTTTTAACTATATACTTAATAAAATAAATCAGGAATCCAATAGAATAGATTCGCTTGAAAAAAAGGTTCAGCTTTTAGAGTTTAAGGCTTCGGCAAATATACTTGAATTTGATAATATTAAATATAATGATATGGATAATATTGAAAAGATTATATGTTTGAGTAATGATCTCTTTTCAAAAATATGCTACAGTAATGAAAACTCTATTACCAAAGAGCATATTTACATGATAAAATCTATACTAATGGATTTTAATATAGATTCTGAGGCAAAAACTAAAGTAATAGATATATATAATAAATTGATTGATAAGCCTAATTTTATAGATAAAATTTTTTCTAATATTAAATACAATATATATCTTCCAAATTATGTTATACCTATATTAAGCGGTATAAAAAAATTGGATAGTCTATCTAAAGAAGAAAGCTATATAATAACATCAATACTCAATTTTGGAAATGCTGATGTATCTAGTATAAAACTTAATTTAATAAATGAATACGGAATGAATATATCAAATTTTGATTATAATACAGAGATAACAAATTATGATATTATAATACTGATAATGAATGAATTAAAAATGATATCCAAAAAAACAAATTTTCCAAGTAAAAATAATTTTGTAAGTATAGAGTCCAGAGTAGAATTGGCAAAAAAATATTTCTCTGAAAAAAAATATAAAAAAGCTGTAAAAGAATGTGATATTATATTAAGCAAAGAAAAAGATAATAAAGAAGCACATAATATAAGAATAGAGTGCATGTATAAAATACTTATAAAAGAGATTCAATATTATGAAAAGCCTTTATGCTACAAAGAGACTGCCAAAATATATTTGATAAAAAGAGATTATGAAAATACAATGAAATACTTAAATAAATATTTTGATTATTGTTCATCAAATAAAGATATATACAGATATAAGCAGAAATTAGAGGATCAGTATAAAAAAATAAAATTATATAAAGAGAAAATGGATAAGAAGATAGAGAAATCAGCAGATAAAAACAAAAAAGATTATTTAGAGTTTATGAATGATTTTTGGGGAGTATATTTAAGTAAGATTTAATAGTATTTAGGAGTTATAAATTATTTATGAAAAAATTAGGTTTAGTATTAGGCGGCGGCGGCGGACTTGGAAGCTATCAGATAGGAGTTTGGAAGGCTTTAAAAGAATATGAAGTTGATAATATGATTAAAGCTATTGCTGGAACTTCTGTAGGCGTTCTTAATGCATGCTTAATAGCACAGAATAATTATGAGATAGCTGAATATATTTGGACTAATGAAATAGAAGATAAAATATTATCAAAAAAGAAAATTGATAAAAATAATTCTTTTATATCTTCAAACGGAATATTCAGTAGGGAAGGGCTTATAGAGATAATAGATAAGTATTTAAATATTGATATTATTGTAAATTATCAGTATCCTATATATGCAGCTGCTGTAAACTTAAAAAAAATAGATGTAGAATATTTTAAGCTAAACGGCAGAACTCATCAGGAAATAAAAGAAATAATGATGGCAACAAGTGCTATACCTTTAGTATTCGGAAGACAGAATATAAATGGAACTGACTATGTTGACGGCGGAGTTGAAATATTAAACGGAAATAATCTTCCTTTAAGACCTCTTTATGATGAGAACTGCGATGAGATAATAGTTATTAATTTGTATAAAGATGCTGCTATAGAAAAATCTTCTAATTGCAAAGTATATGAAATAGTGCCGAGTAATGATATAGGCGATTTTTTTACTGGTGCTATGGATTTTTCTCTTGAAGGAGCTAGAATGCGTCTTGAAGAGGGATATAAAGACGCTAAAAATATATTGAAGCAGGTTTTTAAAATGGGGCATACTCAATTAGAAAGCATGGAAAACAGTAATAGAATGTATCAAGATGAAATAAGAAATGAGATAAACAGAAAACAATTAAAAAGAGAATTGAATAATGCTATTGATAGTTTAAGAATAAATGATAATAATAAATAAGTTATATAATTTCAGCATTTAATAAATGAGATATTTCTAGTATTATATCATTTGCTCTTTTATCGTCAGAGCTTAATGTTAAAGATGATAATTCCTCGTATATATTAAGTTCTATATTATCAATTATTACTTTTTTGCTGTATTCGCCTCCCATAATATTGGACTGTTCATCTTTAAATATGATGTCTTTATATTTATCTTTTAAAATATTTGTAAGCACTAAAATAGGAGCTTCATCATCAAAGCTGTCATCAATACAGTAAAGTTCGTATTTATTATTAATTTTTCTTAAATACCATTTATTCATATGCTGCCCTGAGAAAAAGCATTTATAAATCCTAGTATCTTATTAGTATTTTCTGCTTCATTAATAGAGCTCATAAACATTTCATATGTCTTTTTATTTTCTGACATTTTTTTTATTTTTGATATTATTGATATAGGATTTTTAGAATTATATATCAATGCATTTTTTTCATCTAATGCTATTTCAGCTGAAGAGCTATTTTCATCTATTATAGGAAGTGTTTTATAATGCCAAGCTGCCATTAATTGAGTATAAAAAGAGTCTTTTGTATTATGTATTATAATAGCATTTGAATTTGATATAATCTCTGCTATGTATGCATTATTATCTTCATCTATAAAATCAACATATTGTTCTATAGATAATTTGCTTATATTTTCTTTTAATTCTTTATCGTATCCTATTATTTTTAATCTGTATATATTTTCAGTTTCTTTTAAATACTGAGCATATGCAGCAGTACATTTAAATATAGTGTCTTCTTTATCATAAAATATTACTATTGATTTATCTTTTTCTTTACTCTTATTTATAAAAATATATGGAGAAAAATAAGGCTGTATTACTTCTATATTTTTGATATCTTTATGCAAATATAGTAATCTTTCTTTTATTTTACTGCTTCCGCATATAATTATATCCATATTTAATGTATGCTCATAATCCAATTTTATAAGTCTTTTTTCTGTTAATTTAGTTTTATTATCTTTTTTCTCCTGAAAATATAAATGATTCTGAAAATTAAGTGCATACCATACTATAACAGGCATTTTATTTAATCTTTTTTTTATGAATATATTTTTTGTCATAGAAGCGATTATATTCATAGGGAAGTCCATAGCTATAATGGCGTCGGCATTTTCTGATATATTTGCTATATCTTTAGCTGATTTTGCAAATAGTAATGAAGATAGATGTTTTCTTGCTATATATGCAGGAAAGTTTTTTGAGAATGATTTTGAAAATACAGTTATTCTTATTCCAGATTTATAAAAATGCTCTATCATATTTAGCATAAACTGATTTGATTTGTCTTTTATATTTCCTGCATTCGATATCAATATAACTATCTCTTTCATTCTTACCTGCTTACTTAATTAAAATATTTCAAGTTCTATTCCGATACTAAAAATAGTAAATAAGGACTTGTTATGAAATTAAAAAATATACTGCTTATAATTTTTACATTATATATTTCGGCATATTCCAGAGATATTTTACAATATCATTTTGTGATGGAAGACAGGAATATAAATATTTCTTTAGATGATATAAAAGCACATACTAATAATATAGCTATTAGTAATGATAATATTATTAATAGAGAATTAGAAACAGCTGAAAAATTAGCTATGGAAGGAAAATTTTTTGAAGCTATTGAACTTTGTAATAATTTAGAAGCTAATTATACAAATTATTATAAGCTGTATTATATAAGAGGATTATCATATTTCAGACATTCAGATTTACATTATGCCGCTTTAGATTTTACAAAACTTTTATCTTTATATATAAACGCAAACGATACTGATAAAGTTTATAGTTTGGCAGGGAATTTTTTTGAAACTATAAATGAATATGAAGAGACTGTAATAACTTATCTTACAGCATATAAGGCAACAAATAATCCTTATTGGCTGTTTTTAGCTGGTAATTCTGCCTTAAAAAACGGCGATATAAAAAGTGCAAATTCATATTTTCAAAGCTCTCTTAAAGATAGCCCGTCTTACGGAAATGAGGGGCTTGGAGATTTAAATTTATTAAATAATAGGTATGATGATGCTGTTAATAATTATAAAAGTGCTAAATATTCAAATGAAGAAGATAAAATTAGAATACAGAGTAAAATATCAAATGCCGTAGTAAAAAAAGAGCTTTATTTATGGGATAAACAGATTCAGGCTAAAAATTATACTAATGCTCTTTCAATATTAAATAATATCTCTTCATATTCTGCAGATTATCCAGAAATAACTGTAGCTTTGGGTAAAACATATTTTGAAATTAAGGATTATCAGAGTGCAAAATCTATTCTATCAAAATTAATATTGTCAGAAAAAGATTTTGATGAGGCTTATGCTATTTTAGCTCAAATATCTTTATATGAAAATAATGAAACAGAAGCTATAAAAATATTAGAAAACGGACTTGAATATTGTTATAATAAGCCAAGACTTTATGAAACATTTGCTTCTATGCTTTATGATATAGGATATACTTACTATCCTGATAACATCATATCTCAAATAATTAATTTTTATAACATATCTGATGAAAATAAAATTGAATACAGTAAAAGTTTAATAAGAAAAAAAAGATATACTGAGGCAAAAAAACTATTATCTGAAACTACATCTTACAAAAATATTGCTGATGAATTATTAAAGAATATAGATTATAATATGATACTTGATAAAGCCGATCAATTAAAACAGAAGAATTATTATGTAGATATGATGCAGTTGTTATCTATGTACAGATTTTACGGTACTGAAGAACAGCTTAGAATAGGATATATTGCCGATGCTTATTATAAACTTGGTTCTATAGATAAGGCTATAGATATATTAAAAGAAGGTTTTAATGCTAATATAATCAGTGTAAATAATGTATTATTGTTAAGAAAATTATTAGAAATAAGGGCTTCAAATAATGATACCTCTCTTTATCAAAAAGAAAGAGACATCATAGATATAAAGGCAACAGAATATTGGGAAGAGGAATTAAAATTAAATTTAAATTTGGTTACTGATAGAATATATGAGTTTATAAGGTTTAATCAATTTGATGAGGCTTTGGCATATATATCTGACTTAAGAAATAAAAATTATGATGTTGCTTATATTAAAAAAATAGAATCTGTAACTTACGGACTTTATGCGGCTTATCTCTATGAAAATAAACAGTATGAAAATGCTTCTAAAACTGCAGCTTTGGCTATTAGAAGAAACAGAAGCAATTATGATGCTTTGGCTGTAAAAAATGAGATGGATGTCAATTCATATTTAAGTTCTATAGGTTCTTATGATAATATAAATGCTTATGTTTCTTTATCTTCTACTATGAATGAAATTTTAAGAATTGCTCCTGCATATATAGAAAACAGAATAAGACTTGCAGAAAGCTATATAAGAGAATATAACATAGAAGGATTTAATATAATAAATAAAATGACAGAATATATTAATGTATATGGCGGAAAAGACATGCTGCTTGGAAGAGAATATAATAAGGCTTATTTGTATTCTTATTCTATGAAATGTTATGATAGGGCTTCAAAATATTTAGATGTAAACCCAATTTATATAGCTGAAACTGCTGTACATTTAGATAATTATACATCTTCATCTATTGATGAGCTGCTTAATAGAAATACTAATACTAAAGACGGACTTTATGCTTCTTCAAAACTTTATACTGATATTGGCGATTATAGTAATGCTATGAAGTCTATTAATAATGCAATAGCTTTAGATAATAATAATATTAATTATATTTATCAAAAGGCTTATATTAATGAGCTTATAGGAAATACTAAAGAGGCATTGAGTAATTATCAAAATATAGTTAAAATAAATAAAAATTATGCTGCGGCAAATTATAGGGCTGCTCTAGTATATTTGATTAATTTTAAAGATGATATCAATGCAGAGAATTATGCATTAAACTATTTGGCATTGCTTCCAGATGATTACAGCGGATATGAACTTCTTGGAAAGATTTATAAGACAAGAGCAGAAAAATATATTGATAAAAATACAAATACTCTTCTTAAAGAGGCATTAAATAATTATGAAACTGCATTAAGCAAGGCTGTATGGGGAAAGGATGCAGAGGCTAGAAAGAATATACTTAAAGAGATTGACTATATACAGAAAAGGCTTCTTGAATAGTATTTATTATACGTAAACAATTATAATTTATCATGGAAATGTGTTTTTTAATTATATATTTACGTGTGAAGGTAGATTCTTTTAGACGCTATATTCCAACTCAATGAAATAATTATATTTTGACATATTAGACTTGTTTCAAAAGTACTTGACAAATAATTTTAATAGTTTATTGTTTTATGTTAAATTATATAATATTAATTATCATGCAAATCGTATGTTTTACATGTTGTATAATTTATCATTTTAATATATGAATATGCAGTCTTTCACCGAAGGTGTACAGAGTATGCTTCTCGCCGCAGGCGTACTTCGTATGGGTCACCACCGAGTAGGTGCCTTGCCTACGGCACGCAGAGCGGACGGCAAAAGAAGCGGGGGGTGCCGACGCAAAATGCGGACTTCGTCGGCACGCAGAGCGGGCACGACTGTGTGCTTCGCAGGGCTAGTCCCCGCAATTATAAATAAAAATAGTTTTGAAACAAGTCTATTAAATATCATGATATAAAAATTAGTCTTTTTTGCAGCTTTTTTCAAAAATAAAATTATTTCATTATAAAAACAATTTTGATGTATAAGTTTACAAAATAATATTAGGTATAATATGTAAAATTATCATAAAAATGAAACTTCTATACTTTCGCTGATAAATACCGATGATAAAATTGTTAGAATATAGTTATAAAGATAATTGAATTATGGAAGATATTAAACAGTATTGGAATGAATTTTTAAATATTATCAGCGAAGATGATGAGTTTACAGCTGTAGCTTTGCTTAAAGGCAGTGTATTTGTTGTAGAAGATAATAATAAGGCTGCTATTGTATGCTCAGGAGATTTTGCGGCTACTCATATAAAAAAAGATTTTTTAGGACGAATAAAAGATTTTTTTAATGATAAATGCTCAGATAATATAGATATCGATGTAAGAGTTGATGCAGATTTTGTTAATGAGCATTTAATTCCTGAGGAAGAACATCAGGAGAAATCCGAAACTACTAATAATAATGCGGAAGTATCTAATGCTGTAAAAAAAGAAGTTTCTAACAATAAATCAAATTTAAACGACTATTTCAGATTTGATAATTTTATACAAGGAAATAATAACAGATATGTATTTGAAGCTGCTAAGTATGTATCATCTAACCCTGGTAAGGAGTACAATCCTTTTTATGTATATGGAAGCGTAGGCATAGGGAAGACTCATTTACTTCAGGCTATAGGGAACAGCTATCTTGAAGCCAATCCTAATGCTAAAGTGCTTTATATAGATGGAAGCGGATTCAGAGATGAATATGTATCATGCCTTCAGAATAAAAAACCAGAAGTTTTTAAAAGAAAATATAAATCATTAGATATGCTTTTGTTAGATGATTTACAGCTTCTTGAAAGTGCTCAGGAGACATCTAAGGAATTATTCGAAATTTTTCAGGCATTGGATAGTGCTGCAAAACAGATGGTATTTGTCAGTGATAAACCTCCAAAAGAATTGAGAAATATTGAATCAAGATTAAAAAATAGATTTGAAAAAAGCCTTATCCTTTCAATAGAGCCTCCTCAATATGAGACAAGACTTGCTATTATAGAAAGAAAATTATTTGATTTGCATACTTCCATAGACGAAGAAGTAATGAAATATATGGCAGAAAATATTACTACAGATGTAAGAAAGATAGAAGGTGCTATAAGGGCATATTTATCCGTTAGAGATTTGATGAAGCTTACACCAGATGTAGAACAATGCGAGAAAATGGGTATATTTAAAGATTATTTTACCAATAAGCCTAAATTAAAAAATGCCACTGTTAAAGAAATTAAAAAAATGGTTGCTGATTATTACGGTATAGAAATGTCTTCTTTTGAGAGCAAAGACAGAACCAAATTTATAGCTAAAGCAAGACATGTTGCTATATATTTATCTTGTGAATACTCAAAAAAATCAGTTACAGAGATAGGCTTGGAGTTTAACAGAGATCATGCTTCCATAATACATGGAAGAGATAAGGTAAAAGATGAATTGAGAAGCGGTTCTCATTTATTTTCAGAAATTAATGAAATTATATCCAATATTTCATAGTTTTTATAATATTTTTTATAAAAATTCGAAAAAATAGATTGACATTTGTCATATATTGTATATAATAAAAAAGTATTGTTAAATTAATACAATTTTTCATAAACCTCCTTATCACCCTGCTGTTTTTTATCAGGGTGATACTTTTTTAACCCTTTTTCTTTTTATATAAGCAATTACAGTAATATTTATACATTCCTTTTTTATAATAGTATTAAAATAATACATTATTCATTAAAGATAATGTATTAAAACTATACATAGTCTCATGAAAATGTATAATATTTCGATTCTAATACTATAGCCATTTTATATATTATAGTTCATTATATGATAAATATATAGTATAATGCTACATATTATACGTTTTATAACCTTATTTTATGTTTTTATAAGTTTTTGCCTTTACCAGCATATTATAAAAAATAATTTATGTTGGCACGTTTCTTGCATATATATAGACGTATGCCTGATCAAAGACTTCAGGCAGTAATAATAAATATCCATTAAAGGAGATTAAATGGAAGAAGAAATAAAAGAAACGAATGAAAGCGGTGATAAAGAGGATACTAATAAAGAGAATAATGAAGAATTGGAAAATACAAATACTACTGAAGAAAATAAAGAGAGCAACAATGAAGAATCTTCTAATGATGAGGTTGCAGAATTAAAGAAAAAAGTAGAGGAGCTGCAAGAGGAAGCTTCTGATATGAAAAATAAATATATGTACGCTATGGCAGAAGCAGAGAATATCAGAAAGAGAACAGCTAAAGAAAAAACAGATGCAATAAAAAGAGCAAATAAAGGATTATTATTATCGCTTTTAACTTTCATGGATAATTTTGAAAGAGCATTAAAAGCCGGCGAAAAAGATGAGAATATACAAGGCACTGAATACTATAAAGGTATAGAGCTAATACATAAACAGTTTATAGACTTTATGCATGACAATGGAGTTTCTGAAATAGAGTCTTTGGGAGAAGAGTTTGACCCTAATGTACATGAAGCATTGACTATGATAGAAGTTCCAGAACTTGATAAAGAAAAAGTTGTTGAAGTTTATGCTAAAGGCTATAAATTAAATGATGAGCTTTTGAGAACAGCTAAGGTAGTAGTAGGAAAACCTCCTGCGGCACCTAAAGAGTAAATAAATTAATTAGGAGATTTTATGGCACATATTCAACTTTTTAGAGCTTATTACGAGCCGAAAGCAGACAAAAAAGAAAGTATACAGCATATAAACAGAGTTCTTCAGGATTTGACTGATGCGATTAACAATCACATCAAAGACAAAGAAGTAATCAATGTAGACCTTACTACTTCACATTTGGGTAATGGTCATACTGAATATGTTGTTAGTGTTCTGACGAAAGACTGACAATAAAATATATAACAAACAATCTTTATACTAATATTAATTTATAATATTAAAAAAATATTAATTAAATGATTAAAAGGAGAAATTTATTATGAGTAAAATAATTGGAATAGATTTAGGAACAACAAATTCATGTGTATCAGTAATGGAAGGCGGAAAACCTGTAGTAATAACAAACAGTGAAGGAAACAGAACAACACCTTCTATAGTAGCATTCACAAATAAAGGGGAAGTATTAGTAGGTCAGCCTGCTAAAAACCAAATGGTAACTAACCCAGAAAATACAATATTTTCTATTAAACGTTTTATGGGAAACACTTATGCTGAAGTATCAGAAGAACGTTCAAGAATGCCTTATACAGTTATAGAAGACGGCGGAAAAGTAAAAATTAAAACTTTAGAAGGAAATTTCACTCCTCAGGAGATAAGTGCTAGAATACTTCAAAAAATGAAACAAACAGCAGAAGAGTATTTAGGTGAAACAGTAACTGACGCTATTATTACAGTACCTGCATACTTTAATGACAGTCAAAGACAATCTACTAAAGATGCCGGACGTATTGCTGGACTTAATGTATTAAGAATAATAAACGAACCTACAGCAGCAGCATTAGCTTATGGTATGGAGAAAAAGAAAGATGAAAAAATCGCAGTTTATGACTTGGGCGGCGGTACTTTCGATATATCTATACTTGAATTGGCTGACGGAGTATTTGAAGTAAAAAGTACAAACGGTGATACTCACTTGGGCGGTGATGACTTTGACCAAGCTATAATTAATTGGCTTATAGATGAGTTCAAAAAAGATACAGGCGTTGATTTGAATAATGATAAAATGGCTTTACAAAGATTAAAAGAAGCAGGCGAGAAAGCTAAAAAAGAACTTTCAAGCTCATTACAAACAGATATTAACTTGCCTTATCTTACAGCAGATGCATCAGGTCCTAAACACTTGAATGTATCTTTGACAAGAGCTAAATTTGAAGATTTAATCAGAGATTTGGTAGAAAAAACACGCATACCTTGTGAAAAAGCATTGAAAGATGCAGGACTTTCTATAGGCGATATAGATGAGGTAATACTTGTAGGAGGTTCTACAAGAATACCTATGGTTCAGGAAACAGTTAAAAACATATTTAATAAAGAACCAAACAAAAGCGTAAACCCAGATGAAGCAGTAGCAATGGGAGCAGCTGTACAAGGCGGTATTATCAAAGGTGATGTTAAAGATGTACTTCTTCTTGACGTTACTCCGCTTTCACTTGGTATTGAAACAGAAGGTTCAGTAATGACTGTTTTAATCAACAGAAACACTACTATACCTACAAACAAAAAACAAGTATTCTCTACAGCAGCAGATAATCAGTCATCTGTAACTATCAGAGTATTACAAGGTGAAAGAAAAATGGCTAATGATAACAGAGAGCTTGGAAGATTTGACTTGGTAGGCATACCGCCTGCACCAAGAGGAGTTCCTCAAATAGAAGTATCATTTGATATAGACGCAAACGGTATAGTACATGTTACAGCTAAAGATTTGGGTACTGGTAAAGAACAAAAAATAAGAATAGAATCTTCAAGCGGATTAAGCGAAGATGAAATAAACAGAATGGTTCAGGATGCTGAAAAACATGCTGAAGAAGATAAAAAGAAAAAAGAAGAAGTTGAAGCTAAAAACAATGCTGACCATATGATTTATCAGACAGAAAAATTATTAAAAGAAAACGGAGACAAATTACCTGCTTCTGACAAATCAGAAATTGAGTCAAAAATGAGTGCTTTGAAATCAGCAGTAGAATCTAATAATACAGATAATATTAAAAGAGCTACAGACGATTTACAAGCAGCATGGAACAAAGCTTCAGAAGCACTTTATAAACAAGCAGGTGCTCAGCAAGGTCAGGCAGATGCAGGACAGCAGGCTCAGCAAAACAACAGCCAAGATTCAGGCAGAAAAGATGATGGTGTAGTTGATGCTGATTATGAGATAGTTGATGATAATAAATAACAAAATAGATAAAAAGTAAAAGTTGAATATATAAAGTCTAATGGGCGATTGGAAGTTAATTTTTTGAAAGTGTTGATTTTCAATCGCCTATATTTTTAATGTTTATTAGGAAGTAATTTATGAAAAGAAATATAGAATTAGAAAAAGCAGCCGGACTTGGAGATTTAGAGAAAGTAAAAAATATATTAGAAACAACAGAAGAGTTTGAACATAATGAACTTCATATTGCTAGGCATTGTGCTTTTATAAAAGGTTATAGAGATATAGTAAAACTTCTTCTTATTTACGGCGGAAAACTTCACAGAAATTTGGATAAAATTGATTTCATCAATGGAGAAGGCGAACTTGAGTTTTATTGTAGAGAAGGTGATTTTGAAATGGCTGAGCTTTTAATAGCCTCAGGAGTTGATGTAAATGCTAAAGATGATGATAATTGGACTGTTTTGATGTTTGCTTCAATAAATGGGCATTTAGAAATAGTGAAATATTTGATAGATAAAGGTGCTGATATAAATGCTAAAAGTAATAATAATGTAACAGCTTTGATGGTGGCTTCAGAGAAAGGGCATTTGGAAGTAGTAAAATATTTGATAGATAAAGGTGCTGATATAAATGCTAAAGATGAATTTGGTAATTGGACAGCTTTGATGTTTGCTTCAGAGAATGGGCATTTGGAAGTA
>NZ_CASEGO010000092.1 GCF_949287625.1 uncultured Brachyspira sp.
CATAAAAGAATACATTCTACTTTAAATTATGATACTCCTATGCTATACTTTAAGAAATTAAGGAATACTTAAATGCAATATGTATGGAACCCGTGCAGTTTTAATGCATTATTAAAAGTTGACAATAGTTGATTTTTAATATATAATCTACGCAAATATAATGATTATCTAAAACAAAAAATCTAAAATATAGAGGTGTAATATGTCAGGACACTCCAAGTGGGCTAGTATTAAACATAAAAAAGCCGCAAATGATTCAAAAAAAGGTAAAATTTGGTCAAAAATAGCAAAAGAAATCACAATAGCAGTAAAAGAAGGCGGAAGCCCAGACCCAGATCAGAATGCCAGATTAAGAATGGTTATAGTGAAAGCTAAAGGTACTAACATGCCTAATGATAATATAGATAGAGCTATAAAAAGAGGAGCTGGTGCAGGCGAAGGTGCTAATATTGAAGAGATGTCTTATGAGGGTTATGCTCCGGGAGGAGTTGCTATCATAGTGGATGTTGCAACAGATAATAAAAACAGAACAGCTGCCGAAATAAGATCTATATTCAGTAAAAACGGCGGAAACTTAGCTGAAAACGGTGCAGTTTCTTGGCAGTTTAAGAAAAAAGCTATAGTTATGATACCTGCTGCAGGAAACACTGAAGAGAGTTTGATGGATATAGTACTTGATGCAGGTGCTGAAGATATAGAAGAAGACGGAGAAGTATTTACTATTACAGGACCTATGGAAGCATTATCTTCTATAGTTGATGCTCTAAAAGCTAAAGGTATTGAGCCTGAAAGTGCTGAAATAGTACGTGTTGCTGATAATACTATGACTATAGCAGAAAATGATGCTAAAAAAGTTATGAAAATAATCGGACTTTTTGAAGATCATGATGATGTTTCTGCAGTTGCTACTAACTTAGAAATTACTGATAACTTAATAGAAGAATAATATTTTATCATATATACATGATAACTTTAGGAATAGACCCCGGGTTTGCTAGATGCGGTTATGCTTTTATAGAAGCTAAAAACTCTGCATACAAAATAGTAGATTCGGGGCTTATTGAGACCTTTTCTAATCAAAATTATAATCAAAGACTTTCATTTATATACACTCAGTTAGATGAACTTATAAAAAAATATAATCCTAGTAATGCCGCTATAGAAGAACTCTTTTTTTCAAAAAATACAAAAACTGCTATAAAAGTAGCAGAAGCAAGAGGTGTTATTATACTTGCTCTTACTTTAAATAATATAAACTTTACAGAATACAAACCTAAAGAAGTAAAATCTCAGATAACAGGAAACGGTAATGCGAATAAAGATGCTATGATGAAAATGGTTAATCTTTTTACAGGTTCTAATATTATTCAGGACGACACTGCAGACGCTGTTGCTATAGCATTAGCCCATGCTTCAAGAAACAGGATTTTTAAATAAAATTATATAAAATATATATTTTTGTACCAATCATCAGACTTCGCAAGCAGCAAAATAACTAGAATTTTACGAAACATTAATAGTTTGTAAAAATATTAATTACAAAACACTGAAAAATTAATATCGTATAAATTTTAAAACATATCTAATAAATACCTATAAACTTTTTTACTTAATATTATCCGAAAGCATTAAATAAGCACCGTATTCAAATCTTTCATCAGCATTTTCAAATTTTATTTTTATATCAGTTTCATCATTGTTTGAAGATCCATAATAAATATTTGAAGGCTCAATTATAATATATGCATCATTATACATATCATGAATAAAATAATTATAAATAAATCCCCCATCTCCGTCATTTTTCTCCATACTAAATTTTGAAGCTAAAGATTTCATAGAACCAACAGTTATAGTTTTAGGTATTTTTTTTATAAGATCATCTTTATTTTCTAAGGATAATTGATTGAAAGGCTGAATTATATCATAATCTGCAAGCTGATTTTTCCATTTTTTTATTAAACTTTTTTCTATTTCTATAGGCTTATCAAAGTTATAAAGACATCGCCTTCTATGGTTATCTCCTCATCATAAGCATTATTAAAAGAACCGTCTTCCATATATCTAAAAGTGTTTAAAAGTTTATTATTATTATCATAAATACCCCAAATAAGTTTTACAGCAAATGCTTTCATAATAGGATTTTCAAAAAATATCTCTTTCCATTCATCTAATGTCCATTTCCTACCGTCCATAAAAACTAACTGCAAACGCTCTGTCTGAAGTTTTAATACTTTGTTTATCTCGCTTTTTAATTTTGATAATTCCTTTTTTGGCACTTCTGGGAAATCTTTAGGCAGAGTTTTATATTCTTTATTTTTTATTTCATCAAATATCGATATAGTAAAATCATGATTCAATGTTGCTCTGAATCTTTTACCTTCGCTTTCTATAATTCTAATTCCGTTTTTATCAAAATCAAAATCTGGTATGATTTTATCAGCAAAAGCCTCTTTACTTATACCAAGCTGTTTTGTAATATAGTCTAATATACTAGAACATGTATTTCTCACACTAGCTTGTTTAAACTTTCTTGAAGCCTCATAAACCAAACCTAAACCTCTTTTACTTCCGCTTAAAGCTATTGCCTCCAAAATAAAACATGCCATTTTAAATCTGCTGCTTGCAATGTCTTTAGCTTTTTGATAAAGCCTGTCAAGCTGAATATTATTTGCAAATATGCAGTACGGATATAGTATGCCCTTTGTTTTATTATCCTCTTCCCAAGCATTATAAACATTTTCAAAAGCCTCTCTTAAACTTTCGCCGTCCAAAGAAAAACATATCAAATCTGGATTTCTTAATCTGTAAGGCTCTTTTATATCCAAATATTCTCCTAATATATATCTTATTACCCTACTTGAAACATATGATTTTTTATCTTTAGTAAGTACATTTGATATAAGAGAATCATCTATAAATGAAGTGAGTTTATCAAATTTTTTATTATAATTTTTATCCGTTATGCTGTTAATTTCATCTAATGAAAGTATATTATACATAATAATAAAGCCTTTTTGTTTTATTTAAACAAATTATATTTATTTAAATAAAAAATCAATATATACTGGAACAATTTTATTTTGTCAATTGGTGCACATTATATAAAATTATAAACTTTTTGCCGCACAAAAAAGTTTCAAAAAACGCAATTTCTAGAACTTTATATTTTAAAAATATGTATTAAATGTATGGTAATACCAGAAATTTAGGCCAAAAATGCAGTTCTTTTGGTTCTTTTATACCAATAAAAGAACTGGGGTGTTGCGTAGCACACAGCGTGGTGGGCAAAGCCCCGCAAATATCAAAATTTAAAAAATTAATTTTTTGACAAATTGTAATTGTTTAGGTATATACTGAAAATTTTTAAGTTTGTCAATTTTTTATTCAACTTTTTCCAGCCGCACACCATACTTAACAGTACTTCCTTCGGTCGGAGGCGGACTTCGTCAAAGTTGTAAAAAGTGCAAGTCTAAAAAATAATACTAAATAGTACTAATTATGTTTTATATGTAGGATAAATTACTAAATTCAGTATAAAATGCAGCCTTTCGCTGGACTTCGTCGGCACACAGAGCTGGCACGACTGTGAAGCCTTACAATATTTTCAATTAAAAAAAAATTAAATATTTTCATGGCTTCACAGATATGTTCCAGTTATTTTATGACGATGTCTGATTTTGGTGTTGTATAAATTTAGGTTGTATTTACAGAGTTTTATAAAATTGTATAATTCTCTTCATACATTCATTCTAATATTATAACAAATAAAAAATATATCATTTTTTTTAAATATATATTATAGTATATGCACTAAAAAAATATTTAAAGGAAGTAATTATATATGGGACTTTATGTTTTAATTAATATTATTGTACTGTTTGCTATAATTGCAGTGCTTTATGTAATGCAGAAAAAGCATATCAATTTTACATACAGAGTATTAGGAGCTTTGGCAGCCGGACTAATATTAGGTTTTATACTTAGAAAAGTTTATGCCTCAAATATGGAGATAGTAAATCAAACTATTATTTGGTATAATGTTGTAGGAAACGGATATGTAAGACTGCTTCAAATGCTTGTTATGCCTTTGATATTTGTTTCTATCACTATGGCTATTATCAATATCAAAGATGGCGGAAGCAATGTAGGAAAAATGACATTGATAATCATAGCAGTTCTTATGGCAACAACAGCGATATCTGCTTTGGTAGGATTTTTTACCGCAAAAGGTTTCGGGCTTGATGCTTCAAAACTTCAGTCTATAGTAGGAGATATATCTCAGGGAGCTTCTAATTATGAGGGCAAATTAGAACAATTCACAGCAAGACCAGTACCTCAGCAGTTGCTTGAAATAATACCTACAAACCCATTTGCAGCTTTGGCAGGTATGGGAGGCTCTCCTACACTTTCGGTTGTATTCTTTGCTGCATTAGTAGGTTCTGCTGCTTTGGGGCTTAGAAAGAAAAAACTAGAAGTATTTGAATTTTTCCAAAAAATTATGCAGGCTTTGCATGATGTTGTAATGAAGATAGTAGCATTTGTTATGAAATTAACTCCTTACGGTGTACTTGCCCTTATGGCTAAATTTATGGCTGCAAGTGATTTAAAAGCATTCGCTCAATTAGGACAGTTTTTATTAGCTTCTTATGTATCTATTATAATAATGCTTATAGTTCATAGTATAATACTTATTATATTCGGATACAATCCTATCAAATACTATTCTAAGGCTTTTACAGTTTTAGCTTTTGCTTTCTCATCAAGAACAAGTGCTGGAACACTGCCTTTAACAGTTTCAGCATTAAAAGAAAAAATGGGAATATCTGAAGGAGTTTCAAACCTTTCTGCTTCTCTTGCTGTTACTATAGGACAAAACGGCTGTGCTGGTATTTATCCTGCTATGGTTGCTGCAATGATAGCACCTACTTTGGGTATTAATCCTCTTGAGCCAGCATTTTTGATAAAAGCTGTTGTTATAATTGCTATAGGAAGTTTTGGTATTGCCGGAGTTGGAGGAGGAGCTACAAATGCTGCTTTAATAACTCTTTCTGCTTTGGGTTTTCCTGTGGGGCTTGTTGCTATACTTTTGGGAATAGAGCCTCTTATTGATATGGGCAGAACTATGCTTAATGTTAATGATGGTATGGTTACTGCTGCCGTTACTGGAAAAATATGCAAAGAAGTAGATATGGAAAAGTTTAATTCCAATAATGTATCTTCAGGTGAATCAGAAAATATATAAAAATTATAAAATACAAAACTATAAAAAGCATTATCTTTTTTAGGTAATGCTTTTTTGTTTTTTATTACCATAACTTTGCATACTCTAAAATATAATAAATACTTAAAAGTTTTTAAACTTTAATATTTTACTTCCTCATTTTTTTGTATAATTTTTTTGCATAAAAATCAATTTTCAGTATAATAATGAAATAAAAAAACTATTACTCTTGGACTTATATTTATGGGCATATTCTTACTTATCGGAGTTATGGCATTATCGGCATCAGCAATATTTGTTAAACTAGCTAATGCCCCATCATCTATAATGGCATTTTATAGAATATTTATTTCATTCTGGTTTATTTTTATTATTACAATGTCAAAAAAAACAACCAGAGAAGAAATATTTTCTCTTACAAAAAAAGAAATTATACTTGGACTAATATCAGGTATTTCGCTTGCTCTTCATTATTTTTTATGGTTTCATTCATTAAATCTCACATCAGTTGCAAGTGCTACTGTAATAGTAACACTTCAGCCTTTATTTGCATTCGCAGCGGGATATTTCTTTTTTAAAGAAAGATACACAAAACTTGCAGTATCTGGTTTTATCATAGCAGTAATAGGATCTGTTATTATAGGCTGGGGCGATTTTCAATTAAGCGGTAAAGCTCTGATTGGAGATTTGCTTTCTTTTATATCGGCTGGATTTATAAGTAATTATTTTATTATAGGACAATACACAAGAAGAAGATTATCTGCATTCAGTTGGATAAGCCTCACATACTTTTTTGCTTTTGTATTTTTAGGTATATTATCATACATAATGCATATACCTTTTACTGGATATTCTGCTAAAACTTGGATTAATATACTAGGGCTTACTTTAATATCAACTATGCTAGGGCAAATGGTTTTTACTTGGCTTTTAAAATATTTTTCTGCTACTGTTATATCTATGACTATTTTAGGCGAAGCTGTAGGAACATGTATATTAGGATATTTTATACTTCATGAAACTGTAAGCCTTCAGCAGTTTGCGGGAATAATAGTAATACTGCTTGGTATAGGAATATTTTTGCGGGAAAAAAGAAAAACTATTTCATAATACAATTTTTAAAAAGGATAATATTTTATGGATAAAGAAAAAATACATCAGAAACCATTAATGGAAGAACTTTATAAAGATGAACTTGATGCTCTTAAAAAAGAAGATAAAAATAAAAAACCAAAAAACTGGCTTCTTTCTCCTCAGGCAGTAAGAGACTTTATACTTGGTAAGGAATTAAAAAACGGAACTATTATAAAAAGAAAATTCTACGGAGATGATGCTTTAGTAGAAAGAGCAATAATAACATTAGCAGGCAATAGAGGATTAATGCTTGTAGGAGAGCCAGGTACTGCCAAAACTATGCTAAGCGAATTATTATCAGCAGCAATTAGCGGAAACAGCACTATAACAATACAAGGAACAGCTGGAACTAATGAAGATAATATAAAATATTCTTGGAATTATGCTATGCTTTTTGCCAAAGGTCCTGTAGAAGAGGCTCTTATACCATCTCCTGTTTATAGCGGTATGAGTAAAGGTATTATTACCAGATTTGAAGAGATTACAAGATGTCCGCTTGAAATACAGGACTCTCTTATAAGTATATTAAGCGATAAAATTATGAATATACCAGAACAAAACAGAGTATTATTTGCAAATGCTGGATTTAATATTATAGCTACTGCCAATACCAGAGATAAGGGTATAAATGAGATGAGCAGTGCCTTAAAAAGAAGATTCAATTTCGAAACAGTTGAACCCATAAAAAATCCTAAACTTGAAAGTGAAATAATAACAAACCAATGCAAAACATTATTGGAGATTGCTGATATTGATATAGATATAGATTATGATGTTGTAGATGTTCTTGCTTCTACATTTAATGAGCTTAGAAGCGGTAAAAGTTTTGAGAATGCCAAAATACAGGAGCTTAACTCTGTTATGAGTACTGCTGAAGCTGTTTCTGTATATTATCAGTCTGCTCTTCATTCCTACTATTACGGGGATAAAAAAATAAAAATGGAAACAGTAGTAGGAAATTTGATTGGAAGTGTGGCTAAAGAAAATAAAGACGATATTCCTAAATTGAAAAACTACTTCAATAACTCTGTGAAAATAAAAGCGGAAAAAATTGGCAAAAGATGGAAAGAATATTATGAAAGCAGAAATTTAATCAAATAAATTTCTTCTGCCGAAGGCACGCACAGTGAGGCTGCCGCATTGCATACTTAAAAGAACTTGGTTAAAGCCCTGCAAATATTTTAAATTTAAAAAATTAATTTTGAAAAATTGTAGTTGTTTAGGTATATACTCACTAAATACATAAAATTGTAATCATTAAAGTTCTAGTTTTATATATGAGAAACAAATTGACTGCTATTTATATACTAAAACAACACAATATATAAAACATTTATTTATATAATAATTAATATTGAATAATAAATTTAAAAAATTGTATGTTAATAAATTTTAAGCCAATATACATATGAAAAACATGATAATTTTACAAAAAAATCAATAAAAATTTATAATTTTTATTGACTTTGATAATTTTATTGTTAAATTAATCTTGTATTTCTTTACATACAAGTGTAATCGATTTCATTAGAAAATAAAAAAATATTATATATAGAGGTTTTTCACACTATGAAAAAAATTCACAGTTTATCATTTAAAGTACCAATTATAATAAGTTCTATTATTTTTGTTACTATAGTTACTTTAGCTATAATTTCAATATGGTCTTCTTCAAGAGCCATAAGGAAATCTGCTTTAGAAGGATTCCAAGCTACAGTATCAGGCTATTCTTCTATGATAGATATGGTTATGCACGAACAGCTGCTTGCAATATCTACATATGCCCAATCTGGAGCGGTGATTAATGCTGTATTAAATCCTTCAGATGAAGCTGTAAAAACAGAAGCAATAAAAAGATTAAAAGATTTCGGCTCTGTTAATACATACTCTATTAATATAGGTGCAGCAGACATTAACGGAAATATTATACTAGATAATGCTAATCCTAAACTTGAAGGCGTATCTATAGCAAGTGTTCACCCTGAATTATTTAATAGAATGAAAGCTAATAACTATAATTATACTTATGATAATGCAACAAGTGTATCATCTACAACAGGCGGTCAGGCACTTTTACTTTGCGGAGGATTGAGAAACTCAGCAAAAGAACTTATTGGTATTATATATATAAATTTAGATTTGGCTAAAGTAAATAATGATTTTATAGGCAATCTTAACATAAACGGACGTATTACAGTAGCAAATAATGACGGAAATGTAATATTATCATCTGATAAAGAAAGAATAGGAGAAAAACTTCCAGATGTTTATAGTGTAATAAAAACAAGTCATACTGGAATTGTAGAATCTTACAATAATGAAGGTAATCAAGGCAAACGTTCTGCTGCTTATGAAAATATACATACTATGCCTTGGTCTGTGATATTCGCTAAATCAGACAGTGAAATATACAAAGAAATAAAATACACTATTATACGTACAGCAATTATAGGTCCTTTGTTTATAATATTATGTACTTTAATAATAGCATTATACATAAAAAGCATAACAAAACCTTTAAATGAGCTTGTATCTATTTCAAGAGAGATTTCAGACGGAGATTTAACTTCAACACATAGAAATATAAACCGTAAAGATGAATTAGGAGTTTTGGCTAATTCTTTCTTTGATATGAGAGACAGACTATCTGATATAATAGTAAAAGTAAGAAATTCAGCAGATGAAATAAGAATGAATGCCAAAGAGCTTTCTCAAGGCAGTGCAGATTTGTCAAAACGTACAGAAGCACAGGCTGCAAGTTTGGAAGAAACTGCTTCATCTATGGAACAAATGGCTTCTACAATAAAATCATCAGCAGATCAGTCTATTGAAGGAAATAAAATGATGATAGATTCTAGAACTTCTATTCAGAATGCAGGCGAAATTATACTTGATACAACAAAAAATATAGAAGAAGTTTATGATGCAAGTACAAAAATAAAAGACATTACCAAAATAATAGAAGACATTGCTTTTCAAACTAATATACTTGCTTTGAATGCAGCAGTGGAGGCAGCAAGAGCAGGAGAACAGGGAAAAGGATTTGCTGTTGTAGCAAGCGAGGTTAGAAACTTAGCTCAGACTACTCAGTCATCTGTTAAAGATATTACAGATTTAGTTGATAATGCATACGACAAAATTAATAAAGCTACAGAATCAGCAAGAATATCTCAGGAAATATTCAATGATCTTCAAGGCAAAATAGAAAATACAGCTAAGATTATGCAGGATATAAGCTCTACTGCGGTAGAACAGCATGAGGGTGTAGAACAGGTTAATAAAGCTGTTACTGATATGGATACTGTAACTCAGCAGAATGCTGCTTTAGTAGAACAGGCTTCTGCTTCTTCTACATCATTGCTTAATCAGGCTGTAGAATTGGTTGATGCTATGAGTTTCTTTAAAGTAAATTAAGTAAGTAATCCGAATTTAAATAAAATATTTTTCATTGTTTTAAAAATAAAAAAGACTTGCATTTTAATGCAGGTCTTTTTTTTATTTGAATATTATTAGAAAATTATTCTTTAGAATTTTCTTTAGTTTCATCTATAAGTTTAATTAATTTATTTGATCTTGAAGCTATACTTTCTTTTAAAGCTAATAAAGTGTCTTTTCCAGCCTTACTGTTAGCTATTTCTCTTTTAAGAAGATCTGCTATATTTAGACAAGCTAGTATTGCTATAGTATCTCTAGGATAATTTGAACCATAATGCTCTGCTATATCATTCATACTTTCATCAACAAAATCAGCAACTTCTTTTAAATATTCAGCATTCTCTTCGCTTGATTTTATATTAAGAGTTCTGCCGTATATTGTAACCTCTAAAGTATTATTATCCATTTTATTTACCCATTTTTACAGAATTATTTTGATTCATTATCAAAGAAGAACTCTTCCTCATCATCATCGCCAAACATATACTGATCATCTTCGTTTATATCAAACTCATAATTATCTTCTTTATTTTCATTACTATTATCTGCATTATTATCACTGCTATTACTCGCATCTTCTTTACTTTCTTCTTTTACACTCTCTATCTCTTCGTCCCAACTAGCATCAGAAGCATTTGAAAAAGGATCTTCCTCTTCTGTAACTTTAACAGCAGATACTTCCATTTTTTCTTTAACTATTTCTTTTACATCTTCTTTAATAGGCTCTTTTGAATGATTAGGTACTTCGCTTTCTTTATACTCTTCATAATAATCAGAATCATTATTGCTGCTGAAAGGATCTTCTTCTTCATTATTATTTAATTCTTCAGTATGCTGTTTTACTTCTTCTGCCTTAATCTCTTTAACTTCCTCTTTTTTTATTTCTTCTGGTTTTGACTGCACTGCTTCTTCTTTAATTTCTTTAACTTCTTTTATTTCTTTAATTTCTTCAATCTCTTTTACTTCTTTATTATCTTTAATAGCTGTATTTGCAGCATGATGAACCTTTTTTAATCCAGCATTTCTTACACTGTCTATTCTCTCTATTAATATGCCTAGTTTTTCTTCTAATTCTTTATTTTCTTTTGTAAGAGTTTCTATAGTTCTATTTGCTGTTTCTAGTAATTTTTTTACGCTGTCATTTTCTTCTATAAGTGTTATAGAATCTTTTTCTGTATTTGCCAAATTTGATTTTAGTGTATCTCTTTCTCTTTTAGTAGTTTCTAATTCTATTCTTGCTGCTTCAAGCTGTTTTATAAGATTTTCTCTTTCTTCTCTTATAGAATTATAATTATCATTTGCATTTCTTTTATCGGCTTCCAATATAGTCTTTTCTTCTTTAAGAGCATTAAAATTATCCCTAAGCTGATTTAATGAATTAGTTAAATCTTCCTTTTCCTTTCTTAACTGATCTATAGTCTGCAGTAATTCTTTATTATCAAATGAAATTATCTGATACTCATCTAAAAAATCCTTTAATTTTTCCTCTAAAATATTAAATTCTTTCAATTTTTAACTCCCCAAAAAACTATTAAAAAATTATATCACATATAAATTCAATTGTCAATTTTTTATTTATATGATAAAATGATATTATAATATTAAAACAAATAAAAATAGTTATATGAAAAATATTTTAAGATTTATAATTTTTAACTTAATTATTATAAGTTATTCAGAAATATATGCACAATCTCCATATACAGAAAAAGATCAGAGATTATTAAAAGGTATAATAACAGTTTGGCCTTATATAGGGATAGAGCCTGTAAGACCTACAGAAAGTTATATGCCAATTGATTATATACATGAAAGTTATAAAAGAGAAACCGCATTAAAAACATCTTTCTCTTCAAGACTTTTATATGAACTTTCTACTATAGAACTTCATATGGATACACTAATCGGAGTAAACTTAAAAGACGGTCATTTCAGTATGCCTAATATGTACCTATCAGTTGGAAAAACATTTAATTTTGATTGGTACTTTTCGGCAACTCCTTTTGCTGCTATGACTGCTAAATTTGATGTATTTGATAAAGATAATGCTTCAGGAAGTATAGGATTATATGATGCAGGGATAGAAACTGTTACATTAACTAGAATACTTCTTTCTTTTAGAATGAGGGCTGTAAATGATATTAATGGCTCCACATTTATGCTGCTGCCTTCAGTTTATGACAGTGAATCTGCTTTTTCTCAGCCGCATTGGTATCTGCCTAGAGTGAATAATGAAATGGGATTTAGAGCCGGACTTATAGGATATTATTATGAGGTATCATATTCTCAAGGGTATTCAAAAGATTCAAATCCATTGGCTGTACTTCTTAAAGTTCATGACGATTATTTCAAAGCTCAGTTTTTATATCAGTATAACAAAAAAAATTCATTATCTCCAGAAAGATTTGAAACTCATTATAATAATATTAATAATGATGATAAAACACATCATCTTGTACAGCTCTCTGCTATGGGAAAACTTCCTCTGCTTGACAGGCAATTATGGATTAATATGCTTGGAGAATACACTTGGAGAGACAATGATGCTCATTATTTAAGATTTGAAATAGGAGCTGAATGGAAAATGCTTAATCTCGCTTTAAGACCAATGTTTTATATACCTGTAAATAAAGATGAAAAGTTTAATAGTAAAAAAGACTTATTTTGTTTAGAGTACAGTGCTTATATAAAATTTAATCCTATATACTTCGGATTTCAAGGCTCTACAGATGGAAGATATTATATAGCTATGAAAGCCGTATTTTAATATGAACAAATTTCATTTTCTTAAAAATACATTTTTATAGAACTTTATAATCTGTTTAATAAAAAACATATAAAAACAAATTTTAGACTTTTTATTAAAAAAGAATTTATAACTATAAAGGTACGCTAATTAGATTGTAAATAAAATCTGTATTATATTTTTTCTTCGGCACTAAAGACTATATTTAAGGCTAAATTTAGTAATTTATTCTACATATAAAACATAATTAGTATGATTTAATAATAATTTCAACACTTGCATTTTTTGCAACTTTTTGCGGCGGGAAAAAGTTGAATAAAAAAATTGACAAACTCAAAAATTTTTAGTATATACCTAAACAAATACAGTTTGTCAAAAAATAAATTTTTTAAATTTCGTGCTCGCTCTGCGTGCCTTTGGCAAGGTGTAGCCCAAATTTCAGGTATTATCATATTTTAATACATATCTTTAAAATATAAAGTTCTAGTAATTGCCTTTTTCGCGAAGCGTACCTTTGGAAAAAACTTTGACGAAGTCAGCCTACGACTGAAGGAAGTACTGTTAAGTGTGGTGTGCAGCGGGCTTCGCCAAAAGTTGAATAAAAAAATTGACAAACTTAAAAATTTTCAGTATATATCAATTATATTTTCAGTTTTAAAAACTATCTCATCACCGCATTTTACACTTTTCAAACAATAAGGATCATTGTCTAATATACCTATAAAATTATCCCCATTTATATTTGTAATTTTTACCCACATTCTCTCAGGTACAGTATTTTCTTCAGTAAAAATTAATTTAACATAATCATCAGGTTTTAAAGAATCAATTTCTCCTTTAGAAGGAATTTTAAAAGTATCTGGATACTCTTTATTTAATTCAAATGCATTTTCTAAATAGTATTTAATCATAATAAAAAACCTACAAATTAATTATTAAAAACAATATTTGTTATCTATACAAGCTCCAATTTTTTAATATTTTTTATATTAATATTGTTTTTTGAGAGATAGCTTTTTATGTCCCGTACCCTTATAGCCTTTTCACTGCTTTCTAAAAGTGTTACAAGTAAATTATTATCTTTATTTATTATTAAATAATCGCCTTTTCGCTCTTCATTTAATTTTAAATCTTCCTTATTTGAAAGTATATCAAAAGCCTTTTTATCATCGCTTGTTATAATTTTATAAATGGTGTTCTTCGGAAGAGACTGTATATTTTTAGCATTTGCAGGAGTAGAAACTGCATTAATTATTTCTATGCCTATATGAGAAAGCAAGTTATTAATTTTGTTTTTTAATAGGTCTATGTCTATAGAGTCAGTTAAGCTCAATTCCATATACTCAGCATCGCTCTCACATGCAAAAGGAGTTGGAGGAGTAAATACTACTTTCTCTAATGGGTGAAAACCTTTGCTTAATGATATGCTAGCTCCTGCTATTTTTAAAGCACATATCATCACACGTGATAAATCATGCATACCTAATAATGAAGATATACCCTCTTTTTTGAACTTCATAAATACTTTATAATTTACAGCAAATATATCGCGTTTTTTTAATGTTTTTAATTCTTCTGCCATTTGAGTAAAGTTTGTATTTAAAACTTCTTTTTTGTATTTATGGCAGTATTTTTTATAGTCTATGCCGCAGTTCTGACAATTACCTGTAAAACAATAGTCTGTAAACTTTCCGTTTTGAAACCTCTCATATTCTTTATCAAAGAACTTCTGACTTACAAGAGTATCAATACATTTCCAAGGCATATTTATTTTTCTGCTTAATAATTCTTTTATAGTATATCCGCTTTCTTCTATTACTTCCTTCCAAGCATCATAATTAAAATGCTCAACCCAAGCATCAAATCTTACACCTTTTTTGTATGCTTTGTAAATAATATCCCCTATTTTTTCATCGCCTCTCGATATTATACCTTCAATTTCTGCCATTCTTGGAGGGTGATATTTTATAGCAGCCTTTGTACCTCTAAAATGATCTCTAACCTTTCCTATATAGGTAATTGCTTCTTCATCTGTAAGCTGATTATTATTTTCTAAAGGGGTATGAGGCTTTGGTATAAATACATTAATAGCTGCATTGATTTTTACTTTATTTTTTGAAACTTTAATCATCTTTTCAAGTGCTTCTATTATCTCATCAGCTTCTTTCTCTGGATTATCAGTAAAGCCTATCATAAAATATATCTTTACTATTTTCCAGCCCATTTTCTGAACATCGGCAAGTATATTGTATATAGCGTCTTCGTCCATTTCCTTATTTATTTTTTCTCTTAATTCATGGCTTCCTACTTCAAGTGCAAATGTAAGCCCTGTTTTTCTAAACTGTGCTATTCTATTTGCAGTGTCTTTATCGAATGAATCTATTCTAAGTGACGGCAGAGACAAAGAAAATCCCTTATGCTCTCCAAGTGTTTGTAAATACTCTATCAAATCAGCAATATGAGGATAATCATCAGCAGAAAGCGAAAATAAATTTAAAGTATTAGCTCCTGTTGCTTCTAATGACTCCATAGATATATCAACGATTTTTTCTATAGTACGGTTTCTTACAGGACGGTAAGTAATACCAGCTAAACAGAATCTGCAGCTATGAGTACAGCCTCTAGCTATTTCAACTGATATTCTGTTTTGTATGCCTTCTACAAGAGGAACTAAAGGTTTTTTCACATAAGGCATATCATTAATATTTTCAACAAATATTCTCTTAACATTCTCTCTTGGGTATTTAGGAACATAGGCATACTCAAGTTTTGAAAGCTCTTTTAATATATCATCTCTTTTTGCACCGTTTTTTTTGAGATTATAAATTATATCAACAAAGTTTTTCATCTCGATATCAAACTCGCCGAATAAAAACACATCTATAAAATCAGCCAATGGGAATGGATTAAATACGCTAGGTCCTCCTGCAGCTATTATAGGTACATCTTCTCCCCTTTCATCTCTATGTATAGGTATTTGGCTTAGTTCAAGTACCTGAAGTATATTTGTATATATAAGCTCATACTGCAAAGTAAATCCCAAAACATCAGCGTCTTTTACTCTGCTGAAAGTCTCCAAAGTATAAAGCGGTATATTTTTCTCTCTTAAAAGTTTTTCAAAGTCTTTGGCAACAGCATATACTCTCTCACATGATGCATACTCAATAGAATTGATAACCTCATAAAGTATAGAAAGCCCTAAATTGCTTATAGCTATTTCGTACATATCAGCAAAGCACATAACGAATTTAAAAGGCATATTTGGTTTTATTATAGCATTTATTTCTCCGCCTAAATATCTGGTTGGTTTTATTATATCCTCGCTTTTTACAAGTTCTAATATTTCATTTTTTAAATTTTCGCTCATTTTATTATAATTATCCTGATTATTTTTTTGAATTAGTATTATATAGTAAAGTTTGTTATTATACAAATTATTATTTATAGTTCTTCTTCTTCAAATTCTTTGACAATATAATTATTGAAATCATCTTTAGTGCAGAAATATGCTTCATAAAAAAAATTTTCTTCTAATGAATATATATTGTGAAGTTCTTTATTTTTATAATCTTTAATTTCATTCGTATATTTAGTATCTATAGCAAAATCAAGTATAATATCTGTAATATCTTCTAATTCAGAACTTTCTCTAGGTATATCTTTAGGATTATAAACAACTATATATGACAGATATTTTTTATCATCAAAAAATTTTAAATCTTGAAGTATATTAAATACAGATTCACCTTTTTTCAATATATTTTTACCTTTAACAGCACCGCTTTTAAACTCTATTAAATATATTTTTTTATTTTCAAATTTATATACGGCATCTACAGATTTTACTTGCTGGCTATATTTATTATATGAACAATATGCATCTCTTAAGTTTTCGCATTTTATTACTAGAGAATTTGATTCTGTCATATACTGATTATTTGCTTCTGAGTAAGAAGATTCTTTTAATGTTTTTATTAAATTATATTCACTTTCTTTTGTAAAGAAAATAGGAAATAAATAATCATGAATTTCTTTTAAAACTTTCTCTTTCATTCTTCACTTTTTGAATTATCAAATTCTTCTATTCTCATATTTCTCAATTTTTTTAAAGGGGCTGCCATTTTTTTAAATATTAAGTTTATATTATCATTAACATTATTTATAGCTACATTATTATTATCATCAGCTTCAGCAAAATAAAAATTTACTCTGTTATGTATTTTGTGCAGTTTTGAATATCCATTAATAGCTTCCAAAAAATAAGGGCTATGAGTTGTTATTGTAATTGTTAAATCTAAATATTTTTGTAATAATACTATAGTTTCTGCATATAACAGCTGCCACTCAGGGTGCAGATGTATTTCAGGCTCATCTAATACTAATAAATCTTTCTCTTTTAAAGAACCGCTTTCTAATAACATTCTAATTATAATAAAAGATTTTATTCCAGCAGATAGGTTTTCAAATCTTAATTTATCTAAATAATAAAATCCGCCTATAGAATTGATTTTTCCATTAACTGCATCATCAAATAATTTCTTTATTTTATCTAAAATTTCTTTATTTTGTACAGAATCTATAATATTTTCAAGCATATTATTAGTGTAATCTTTTTTTAGTGTATTAATAAGTTTTTTTTCTATAAGAGTATATCCATTAGAACTATTATTAATTTTATCAATAATAAACGGATTATCTATATAATAAATATTATTTCCTATAATTATTTCTTCATTAAAATTTTCACATTTATTTTGATTAAATATTATTTTATTTGTTTTTCCTTTAATTATTAAATCTATAGAAGCAATATTGTTTTCATCTGTATTATTTATTTGTTCATTGAAAATAGAATTGAAATATCTTGATATTAATTCTTTTTTTATACTATCAATTGGAGTTGTGATAATTTTTTTTATTTCATCAGAAAGTTCTTTTACATAAATAAAAGAAAAACTTCTAGGTAATATATGACTTCCATTTGTTATTATAATTTCTCCATCATCATGAATGTATTTTTTTATAAAATCATTAATTAATGAATCAATATCATTATAATCATTTGAATACATTTTATCAATTAAATTATATATATCAAATTTTAAGGCATCATCTATTTTATCATAAACTAAAGAATAATTTACATATAATCCTCTTTTTTGACATACATTAATAATTTTTGAAGCTATTTCTTCTCTAATTCTGTCATATATATTTAGTGTAGATTCAAAAATAGCAAATAAAGCCTTGCCTACAGTGCTTTTTCCTGTATTATTGTTTCCACATATAACTGTAATTCCGTCTATTTCAATGTCGGCTTCTTTTATTTTTGCTAAATTCTTTATTGAAAGTTTCATATATTTTATAGTATTCTCTAAAATTGATATATTTTAACTCGGTTATTTTTCTTAATACTTTATTTCAAATTAATTAAATATTTAATACAATTAAGAGGTCTGCCAAAATACAAACCTCTTAATTATATATTCAATCATTTATTATTAAAAATATTTTTTATAACTAAATCATCATCTAAACAGCTGTGTTATGTCATTAATAGTTATAAATATAGCAAGTGTTATCAAAAATGCAGCACCTACAGCCTGTATTTTTGTAAGAACCTTTCTGTCTATAGGACGCCTCATTATGAGCTCTATAAATGAAAATACTATCATACCTCCGTCTACTACTGGAAGAGGAAGAAGATTCATTAAGAAAAGTATTAAACTTATAGTAGCTGTAAATGAAAGTATTGTTCTAAGTCTGTACTCTATATCAACAGAAATAACCTGTGATGAAATCTGTATTATTCTTACAGGTCCTCCCAAATTTTCACGAACTGATAATTTACCAGTAAAAAGAAGTTTAAGTCCGTTTATATAAGAAACCAAATAATTACCAGTTTCCTTAAAAGCTTCTGGTATTGATTTAGGAAAAGGTATTCCGTCAACTTTTTCAACCCTCATAGGAGTGCTGTCAAACTCTACTCCCAAACTTCCGTAAGTTCCTATAGTTTTTGAAGATACTGGTTTTGGTATAGCCTCTCTTGTAATCTCTTCTCCATTTCTTATTACAGTTATATTTATTTTTTGCGAAGCATTATCCATAACTATAGGTCTGAAATCTGCTATATTGTCGGCACTAATACCGTTTATAGCTATTATTTTATCACCTGCCATAAGCCCTGCCTCAGAAGCAGCAGAGTCGGCAATTACATTTTTTATTATAAGGTCATCTCCGAAATATAAACCCAAAACTCTCTCTCCGCTCAAAGCCTTAAGCATTTCAACAGAAGGTATAGTTATATTAATAGCTTCACCGTTTCTGTTAATACTAAAAACTATTTCTTCAGCTGCCTTTTGTATAGCCTCATCATTTATAGTTTTTAATATATCATTATCTGATTCTACTTTTATGCCGTTTATAGCCGTAATAGTATCTCCGCTTTGTATACCGTATTCATAAGCTAATGTCATACCAGACTTTGAATGCATGTATTTACCGTCTCTGAATACTGATACAGTAGGCGAATACAAATCTATTTTTGAAGGCAGAGATACCAATATTGTAAGAAGTAAAAATGCAAATAAATAATTAAAGAAAGGACCAGCAAAATAAACTATTATTCTTTTTAAAGGCGACATATTAAGAAAATCACCTTCTTCTACATTGCCGTCTTCAGAAATCTCTCCTTTGAATTTGCAGTATCCTCCAAAAGGAATAAGAGAAAATCTAAAATCTATTCCTTTAATTTCTTTTTTAAAAAGTATAGGACCGAAACCTATAGAGAAAGCCTCAGCCTTTATTCCAACTGCTAAGCCGGCTAGTAAATGTCCCATCTCATGAACAAATACTAATACGCTCAGTAATATAATAGCTCCTATCCAACTCAAATTGAACCTCCTGAAATTTATATAAATTTTATATTGTTTTTATTAATAATTATTACTAATAAGTATATATTCAATGTAAATTTATTTCAACAAATATTTACTTAAAATTAAATATTATATCATTATTAATGAATTTACAATAGCTTTACATTATATGTCTTTTAAATATAACAAAACTATTGACAAAAATTATTAAATTTGTTAGATTTTTTATTATGAAGAAATTATTAATTATACTATTATCAGCATGCCTCTTTATATACGGCTGCAATTATAAACCATTAAATCCAGTAAGTACTGATACTTCAAGTGAAAATAATGAGAATACTGAAAATTCTGTCAATTCAGATAATGAAAATACTGATAATTCAGGAAACGAAAGCACTGAAAATTTAGGGGGAACTTCAAACAGCGAACAAAATAATAATAATACCCAAATAAATAAAAAAACTATGAATTTTAAATTAAAATATAGAAGGTTCTTCCAGTTCAAAATATTTTGTGAAAAACGACAGTATGTATGCAAGCATAATTGAAATAAACCTCAATAATAAAACATGTACATATAATGCTGATTATAACGGCGGATATTATATGTGCAATATGAATGATTGGGGAAGAACTATGACTACTGGAAAATACATAAAACTTGACAATATGTATTTTGAATATATTGAAGGAAGTGAAAAGTTTAACCTTAATTTTTATTTATGGATAGGAACAAAATTTTCTAATTTGGTATTAAGAAAAGATATAACCATAGAAATACCTCTAAATAATTTTAATGAAGAAAAATATAATAATACGGCTTTGATTACATTAAAATTACTTCCAGACAGCGATACATACTCTTTTACTCTTGACGGATTTGAGACAAAATAATTTATTTATGTCTTTTTAGGCATTATCCGATTATTATTATTTACAAACATTTTATTTGATTATATAAAAAATTACTATATAATAATCAATGTTTATAATTTTTACTTTAAAAAGATATTTAATTAAATGACATATAAATCATACATTATAACTCAAAACAGAGAATACTTTTTATCTCATAGCATAGAATATATTTCTTTAAAAAATACATCTGTAAAAAAGATTTTAAAGACTATTAAAAAAGATGAAAGTCATGTAAATATATTTTTATACGATAATGATAAAAATAAATTATACGGTTATTATGAGATTGATTTAAATAATAAAAAAAATGAAACATCAGATAAAGATTATATAAATATTTATATAACTGACAATTATAAAAGAAGACGTGGAATTTATTATAAACTTGAAGAAAAATATTCTGACTTTTCTATCTATGAAATAGACTATAAAACATTTTCTAAACTTAAAGACAGATTAATAGTTTTAAATGACAATATATCTCAGACATTTTTTTCATGTACTATAGATAATGATGTTTTTAAATATCAGGCAATAGAAACATACCCTTCGCTTTATGTAGCAGAATATGAAAAACATTTTGACAATAAGGCTTATGAAAGTATATACAAAGAATACCTGCGTTTATTAAAACATTCAAACAGTGAAAGCTATAATATAGATAAATACATAGAGCTTGGAAGCTACTTTATGAATATGCTTATTCCAGAAAAAGATTTCAGAGAGCATATACTTGAAGGTTTTAGAATAGTTTATCTTCATCTTGATGATAAAAGTGCAAATATACCTTGGGGCATACTCTCTTATGACGGCAAATTTATATCTGAAAATATAATATTTTCTTATACAAATGCTTCGAATATATTTCATCATAATAAAATAAATAATAAAAAATTAAAAATGGCTATTATTTCAATACCAAGCGATGATATAACTTCTGACAAAAAAGAAATAGATACTATTTTATCACTTCATGATGATATAAAAAATACTGAAATAGATTTATACAGAAAAGAGCATAATTATTTTGAGTTTATAAAAATACTTGAAAGCTATGATATAGTACATATTATAACACATGGATATAAAAACGGTATAAAATTAAGCGATGACTATATATTAAACTCTATAGGGGCATTAGAAAATCCGCCTTCTTTAGTTTTTATTAATGCCTGCAATATGGAAGAAACTGATAATAACCTCACAAAATCATTATTAGCTTCAGGAGTAGGAACTGTAATATCGGGGGTAGGTGCTTTAGCAGATGGAATGTATATAGATTTTACATACTGCTTTTACAGTAATCTTCTTCATAAGCATACTAGAATAAATACCGCTCAGGCTTATTATTTTGCCTATATTGAAGTAAAAGACTTTTATAAAGGCTTCATACGCTACAGATTCAACGGAGTTCCTATTTATGTATAAAAAAATAATTAAGATAATTTTTTTAATATCTGCATTAGTATTATTTTCATGCAATAATAATACTTCCGCTCCTATAAGAAGCAGAAAAATAGCTCCTAAAATATCAACTGTTTACAAATCGCCTGCTTATAATTTGAGAATAAGGTATATAATACTTCACTACACTGCATTAGATGATGATTTATCTCTAAAAGTTTTAACAGCCCCCGGAGTATCCGCACATTATCTGGTAACTACAAGAGAAGATGACCCTATATACAAACTTGTAGATGATAATAATAGAGCTTGGCATGCAGGCGTTACAATGTTTGATAACAGACACACTATGAATGATACTTCTATAGGTATAGAAATAGTAAATTTAGGCTTCTTACAGAAAGTTACAAATACCCCTGAACAGTTAAGAAGAATGACAAAAAGAGAAAGAGAGAATTTATTTTTTATTCCTTATGATGAATATTTAGAGTTTGATGAAAGCCAAATAGAAAAAGTTGCATATTTACTTAGGAACTTAATAGATAAATATGGGGTGAAACCTTATAATATATTAGGTCATTCTGATATAGCCCCATACAGAAAAAAAGACCCAGGTCCTAAATTCCCATGGAAAAGACTTCATGACGAATATAATCTTGGCATATGGTATGATGAATATGATTACACAAATTTTTTAAGTGATAATGAATATAAAAAAGCAAAGGTATTGGATATAAAAGAAGAGTTTGTAAAATACGGTTATACGAGCATGCCTACAAATAATGTATGGGATTTCGATTCAAGAAAGGTACTTTATGCTTTTCAATGCCATTTCAGACCTGAAAAGATAGACGGTAATATCGATAATGAAAGCTATGCTATTATCAGAGCTTTGAATGAAAAGGTAAAAAAGATTAATGAAATGGAAGAGAGATCCAAAGCTAATAACTTTCTTACTAATACATTCTATACTAATATATTTATAAGCAATAATATGGTAAGCACAAACTGGAATTATATGTTTACTAACAGCTTATTAAAAAGAAATTGATAATACACCAAAAATTTTATGTATTAGCATAAAAATAGTTTTTTATATTATATAACTTTAGGTGTAGCCTAAAGTTAGGGATATACACTACATTTAATACATACATATAAAATATAAAGTTCTAGCAATTGCGTTTTTCGCTCTGCGTGCCGACGAAGTCCACCTGTGGTGTTGGCAGCAACTTTGGCGAAGCCCGCAGAGCGTGTGTAGCAAAAAAGTTGATAATTCTATATAATGTACATCAGTTGACAAAATGAAATCGTTCCAGTATATACCTAAACAAATATAGTTTGTCAATTTTCAAACAGATGAAAATTCTCTGCTAATGCTATTGATAGTTCTTTTTTCCACTTATTACTTTTAT
>NZ_CASEGO010000093.1 GCF_949287625.1 uncultured Brachyspira sp.
ATAAACGAATACATTCAGCTTTAAATTATGATACACCTATGTTATACTTCAAAAAGATAAGGAATACTTAAATGCAATATGTATGGCACCCATGCAATTATATAAATTATTTAATCTTGATTATATGTTAAAAAAATAGTATAATGCAGGAAATATCTAATATCAAAAATTAAGAGGTCAATTAATGGAAAAAAGAGTGTTGCTTAAGATATCAGGTGAAGCATTGCTTGGAGAGAAGGAATACGGTATTGATAATAATGTTGTTGATAGGATAGCATTAGAGATGAAAGCTGCTGGAAATGATACACAAATAGCAGTTGTTGTTGGAGGCGGTAATATATTTAGAGGAATGCAGTTATCAAATAAAACTGGAATGGTAAGAGCTACAGCTGATTCTATGGGCATGCTTGCTACTATTATGAATGCTATAGCTTTAAAAGACAGATTTATGGCAGCAGGAACTCCTACTCAAATATTATCTGCTTTTAATATAGAAGGTATGATAGAAGGTTTTGAGAGAGATAAAGCTATTCGTATACTAGAACGCGGTAATGTTTTAATCATAGCGGGAGGCACTTCAAATCCTTATTTCACAACAGACAGTACAGCTATATTAAGATCCTTAGAGATAGGTGCTTCTATAGTATTAAAAGGTACTAATGTGGACGGAGTTTATGATAAAGACCCTAAAGCAAATAAAGATGCTAAAATGTATAAGGATATTACTTTTAGAGAAGCTATCAATCAGAATTTACGTGTTATGGATATGACAGCTTTTGCTATGGCTAATGATAATGATATGCCTATAAGAGTATTTAATATGAATAAATCAGGAAATATTACTAAGGCTATTTCCGGAGAAGATATAGGAACTTATGTACATAATTAATAATATTTTTAGGAGGTTTGTATATGTTTGATTTTGGTTATATTCCAATTATTCCTATGTTTGTTGGTATTGTTGTAATACTGATACTTTTATTTGTTTTCTTACATTTTTTCCCTATGGGGCTTTGGATTACAGCTTTGTTTTCTGGTGTAAGAATAAATATGATAACGTTAATTACTATGCGTCTTAGAAGAGTTAATCCTTCACTTATAGTATTAAATCAAATAAAGTTATGGAAAGCAGGTTTAAAAATAGGAACGAATGAACTTGAGGCACATTATTTAGCAGGCGGCAATCCTACTGCTGTTGCGGATGCTTTAATTGCTGCTGATAAGGCTTCTTTGGATTTAAGTTTTGAGCGTGCTGCTGCTATAGATTTGGCTGGAAGAGATTTAGTTGATGCTATAAGAACTTCCGTTTCTCCTAGAGTTATAGCTACTCCTTTGATTGCTGCTGTTGCTAAAGACGGCATACAGGTAAAAGCTACTGCTAGAGTTACTGTTAGAACAAATATTAATCGTCTTGTTGGAGGAGCTGGAGAGGAAACTATTATTGCTAGAGTAGGAGAGGGTATCGTTACTACTATAGGCAGTTCTTCTTCTCATAAAGAAGTTTTAGAAAATCCTGATAGAATTTCACAGGTTGTACTTGCTAAAGGTCTTGATTCTGGTACTGCTTTTGAGATACTTTCTATTGATATTGCTGACGTTGATGTTGGAAGCAATATTGGGGCTTTCTTACAGATTGACCAAGCAGAAGCTGACAAAAAGATTGCTCAGGCTAAAGCTGAAGAGAGAAGAGTTATGGCTATAGCACGTGAACAGGAAATGCGTGCTCAGGTTGAAGAGATGAAAGCTAAAGTTGTAGAGGCAGAATCGCAGCTTCCTCTTGCTATTGCTGAAGCTCTTAAGAAAGGAAATATTGGGGTGCTTGATTATTATAATATGAAAAATATTATGGCTGATACTGAAATGCGTTATAGTATATCTGGTATGGATTCAATGAGCAAAAATAATAATTCACAGCCTACAAAACAATAAGTAAATAATTTAATGGGTTAGTTTTAATAAAATTTTTAATGTAAAGGGGCTTTCAATATAAAGCTCCTTTTTTATATAAAGATTATAATTTATTTTTTAATATTATTTATAATTTTAATAATTTTGCTTTGCCATTATGAAGTGCACAGCAAGACAGAATCTGTGTAATTTGCATACAATCAGTTATTTTCGGCTGTAGTAAGTAGCGTTAGTTATGGCAGTATACTTAAAATTCTATATTTTAGTATAAATTTGATAATTTATTATTTATGTAAAACATAATTAGTACTATTTAGTATTTTTTACACTTGAACTTTTTGCGGCGGGAAAAAGTTGAATAAAAAAATTGACAAACTTAAAAATTTTCAGTGTATATAGTATGATTTTATTATAGAAATTTTGTATATTATTTTTTGTTTTTAATGCAGTATAAAATCATTATAGTTAAAAAATAAATGGAGTTTTAAGTAATCCTGCAAAGCTGATATATACTTGTTTTGCAGGATTACTATAACTGTATGCATTTGGAAAAATTCGGTATGTATGTTAAAATAATAAAAAATAAATACGCTATTTTTTTATTATTTCTATACTCCAATCTGGACCGCTCTCAACTTTGTACTTATCAGAAAAATTTCCCATATTAACAGCAACAGAGAAATTAAGCTCTGAATTAAAATATGCCATATTATCGCCTTCAGGAACATCTCCGAAAGTATTAACAAGTTTAACATCACCATTCCATATTAAATTTCTTTCATTATATATAGAAACATTCAAAATATCTCCTACTTGTATGCCATTTTCAAGCATTAATTGACGAGGAAGGGAAGACCATACATTACCATACTGCACATCGAGTATAGGAATATTAGCAAAGAATTTACCATCTTCATATCTTGGTTTTTGATAATCTATTTTTGTTATATTTGTTCCTAATGATTTTCCAACTTGCTCAAAAGTTATTTGTTTTGAAGCTAGTCTTGCTCCTGTATACACATAAACATCTCGTCCATGAAAAGTGTATGATTCCTGAGAGTTGGTAAGTCTGTTTACTGCTTCATCAATTTCTCTTACTTCTTCCACCCCTAAACTTTCAGCAACAAAAGTTAAAGAACCGTTATCTGGAGTTACAAAATAATAATTGTTGGTAGTTTTCATAACAACAGATTTTCTTTCAGTACCAACCCCTGGGTCTACAACATTAACAAATACAGTTCCTTCAGGCCAATATTTTGCTGTTTGGTCTAATCTCAAAGCAGCTTCCCATATATTAAATGCTGGTATTTCATGTGTAAGGTCGTAAACTTTTAAATCTTTATCTACAGTTAAAGCTACTCCGTACATACTTGCAACGGCATTGTCTTTTCTTCCGAAATCTGTTTGAAGTGCAAGCGGAGATTTATCAATTTGTTTTTCGCATGATATAAGCATAACAAATAATGATATTATTAATATATAGTTTTTCATTTTACTTCCTTTTTATTTAATTATATATATTTTATATTTTGTTAAAAAAATTAAGGGCATAAGAATAAACTCATACCCTTGAATTTTCTTTTTTAATAATTATTAAGTTAATAATTATTTAGTTTTAGCATTTAGAGCATCTTTTTGTCTTCTTATTCTTCTTAGAGCTCTTTTGCGTTTAACTACTTTTCTATGCTGTTTTCCCACGTTATCTCCTTTATTAATTTTTTTATTATTATAAATTATTAAAATTATATTTTTCCATTAGAACCTAATACATTATTAATTTTATGCATGTATAGTTTTTTCATTTCATCACGAGCAGGTCCTAAATATTTTCTAGGATCGAATTCTTTAGGATTGTCATGGAATACTTTTCTAATAGCTGCAGTCATAGCAAGTCTTGAATCGCTGTCAATATTAATTTTGCAAACTGCACTTTTAGAAGCTTCTCTTAATTGTTCTTCTGGAATACCTATAGCATCATCTAATTTACCGCCGTATTCATTAATCATTTTAACATATTCTTGAGGTACACTTGAAGAACCATGTAAAACAATAGGGAAACCAGGTATTTTTTTCTCAATTTCTTTAAGAATATCTAATCTTATTTCTGGGTTTTGACCTGGTTTGAATTTATAAGCACCATGGCTAGTACCTATAGAAATAGCAAGAGAGTCAACACCTGTTTTTTTAACGAAATCTTCTACTTCTTCAGGCTGAGTGTAAGTATGATGTTCAGCAGAAACGTCATCTTCAACACCAGCAAGCACTCCTAATTCACCTTCTACAGTAACATCGTATTTATGAGCATACTCAACAACACTTCTAGTAATTTCTACGTTTTTGTTGTAATCATAATGGCTTCCGTCTATCATAACAGAAGAGAAACCATATTCAATACAGCTTTTGCAAAGTTCTAAACTGTCGCCATGGTCAAGGTGCAGAACTATAGGAACATTAACACCTAATTCTTTAGCGTATTCAACAGCACCTTGAGCCATATATCTTAATAATGTTTGATTAGCATATTTTCTAGCACCTGAGGATACTTGAATAATAACAGGGCTTTTAGTTTCTACGCAAGCCTGAACTATAGCCTGAAGTTGTTCCATATTATTAAAGTTAAATGCAGGTATTGCATAACCGCCGCTTATAGCTTTTTTAAAAAGGTCTCTGCTATTAACAAGACCCAAATCTGAGAATTTAACCATATTCTTCTCCTTATTCTTTTTTAAAAATTATAAAAAATACTTATTAATAATATAGTAAAAATAATATTTTTTCAATAAAAATACTTATTTTTTATATGATTAGAATTCAAAAAATATTATTTAAAAATCAAATAAATATAAAAAAATTAAAAATAAAATAACAGCATACAAATTATACATTAAATAAGACTATATTATTAATTTGAATTATTTTTGTATAATTTTAATAATTGCCTTATATGATTTATTGACTATTGTTTTTATATATGTTATAATAGTTCAAAATATTTACATAAGTTTTTTATGCAAATAGAAGTATCAATTCAAGAGGTGTTATAATGTCAAAAATTAATTATTCGGGACAGTCTTATGATTTGTCCAATGGAGAGTCTTTACTAGACTTCCTTAAACAAAATGCTAAAAAAGATTCCAAAGATGCAGTAGCAGCTAAATTTAATGGAAAAGAAGTTGACCTTACATATACGCCTGAAACAGACGGCGATTTAGAATTGATACTTACAACCACCGATGAAGGTCTTGAAGTTTTAAGACACTCTACAAGTCATTTAATGGCACAGGCTGTTAGAAGACTTTACCCTAATACTCAGGTTACTATAGGTCCTGCAATAAAAGATGGTTTTTATTATGACTTTGATGCAGAAAAACCTTTTACAGAAGAGGACCTTCCAAAAATAGAAGATGAAATGAAAAAAATCATCAAAGAAAATATACCTGTAGTAAGAAAAGTAATGAACAAAAATGAGGCTATAGAGTATTTTAAAAAAGCTAATGAGCCTTATAAAGTTGAAATTATAGAAGGTATAGATGCTGATACAGTATCTTTTTATGAGCAGGGAGATTTTATAGATCTTTGCCGCGGTCCTCATGTTCCTTCTACTGGATATATAAAATCATACAAACTCATGTCTGTAGCTGGAAGTTATTGGAGAGGGGATTCTAATAATAAAATGCTTTCCCGTATATATGGTACAGCATTTGAAAGTAAAGAGGCTTTGGATAAATATCTCAAAAAACTTAAAGAAGCTAAAGAAAGAGATCATAGAAAATTAGGTAAAGAACTTAATTTATTTAGTTTTCATGAGGAAGGACCTGGTTTTCCTTTCTGGCATCCTAGAGGAATGATTATTTATAAAGCAGTAGAATCCTATATAAGAAATGAAAATGATAAACGCGGATATGTTGAAATAAAAACTCCAGCTATTCTCAATGAAGAATTATGGCATAGAAGCGGACACTGGGATAATTATAAAGAAAATATGTATTTTACAGAGATTGATGAAACTAAATATGCTGTAAAACCTATGAACTGCCCAGGCGGTTTGATTGTTTATAATTCTAATATACATAGTTATAGAGATTTGCCTTTAAGAGTTGCTGAATTAGGTTTTGTTCACAGACATGAGCTTTCAGGAGCTTTGCATGGACTTTTCAGAGTTAGAGCATTTACTCAAGATGATGCCCATATATTCTGTACTGAAGAGCAGCTAGGTGATGAAATTATTAATACTATCGAATATTATTTATCTGTATATAAAGACTTTGGTTTCGAGAACTTTGAAATATTTGTTTCTACAAGACCTGCCAAATCAATCGGAAGCGATGAAATTTGGGAGCTTGCTACTAAATCATTGATTAATGCTTTGGATAAACTTGGTATAAAGTATAAAATTAATGAAGGAGACGGAGCTTTTTATGGTCCTAAAATAGATTTTAATATTAAAGATGTTCTTGACAGAAACTGGCAATGCGGTACTTTACAGGTTGACTTCTCACTTCCTATGAGATTTGAAATAAGCTATGAAGGTAAAGACGGCAGAAAACATACTCCAGTAATGCTTCACAGAGCTATACTTGGTTCAATGGAGCGTTTTATAGGTATATTGGTTGAGCATTATAATGGTAAATTCCCATTATGGCTTTCTCCTTTACAAGTGGCTGTTGTTAATGTTCTTGATGAAAAATCTCAAATTGACAGAGTTAATGAAGTTGCTAAAGCATTAAAAGATGCAGGTTTTAGAGTAGAAGTAGATGAGGAAAATGAAAATTTAGGTACTAAGATTAAAAAATATCGCTTGCAAAGAACTCCGTATACAGTTATAATAGGAGCCGAGGAGGTCTCTAATGGTAAATTATCTATTAGGACACGTTCTTCGCAAGAAATTAAAGATATGGATTTAAATGAGTTTATAGAGAAACTCAAAAAAGAATCTAAGGAGAGAATGAATGATTCTATATTTACTACTAAATGAGGTAGATAAATAATGGCAACAGTAAAAAAAGAAGGAGAGAGAATTAATCAATTTATTACTGCACCAGAAGTTAGAGTTGTGCATGATGAGAGAGGAAGTCTTGGTGTAATGAGTATTAAAGATGCTCTTGCATTAGCTAAAGAGGAAGGTTCGGACTTGGTAGAAATTGTTCCAACAGCAGAGCCTCCTGTTTGTAAGATTATCAATTATGGTAAGTATAAATTTGATATTCAAAAAAAGAGTAAAGAAGCTAAGAAAAAGCAGAAATTAGTGCAGCTTAAAGAAATCAAGATGCGACCTCAGATAAGCATACATGATTATAACTTTAAAATGAAGCATATTCGTGAATTCTTAGAGGAAGGTAATAAGGTAAAAATTACTATAATGTTTAGAGGTAGGGAAATGGCTCATACTGAATTCGGCTATGACCTTATCAATAAGATTATGCAGGATTTGGAAAATGAAGCAGCTACAGAAAAACCAGCTAAATTAGAGGGTAAGAATTTATCTGCAGTGCTTAATCCAGTGAAAATGAAGAAAACTTCTTCTGATTCGGATAACTCTTCAGAAAAAAATGAAGTTTCTGAAAATACAGAAGAATAATTATTTTATAATTAAATAGCCCACTAGCTATGCGTACTTATCATACGTATAGATTGAGCATACAGTAAATATAATTTTAAAGGATATTAGTTTATGAAACAAAAATTAAAAACAAAAAGCGGTGCAAAAAAACGTTTTAGATTCTCTAAAACAGGTAAAGTAAAATTTGCTCATGCATTTGGAAGCCACAAATTCTTAAGCAAAAGACCTGACACTAAAAGAAAGTATCGTAAAGCAAGAATAGCTGATGATACTAATATGTTAGAAATGCCAAGATTAATGCCTTACGGCAGATAATAAAAGGAGACCAGAATGAGAGCAGTTAGCGGTGTAGTAAGAAAGAAAAAAGTTAAAAAAATATTAAAGATGGCTAAAGGTTACTATGGTTCTCATAGTAAGCAAATGAAACAAGCTAAAGAAGCTGTAATAAGAGGCTTAAAATACGCTTATCGTGATAGAAGACAGAAAAAAAGAATGATGAGACGTTTATGGACTTTAAGAATCAATGCAGCTTGCAGACCTTTAGGTATATCTTACAGCAAGTTCATTAACGGACTTAAAAAAGCTAATGTTATAATAGACAGAAAAGCTTTATCTAATTTGGCTATAGATGACTATAAAGCATTTGAAGCTGTAGTTGAAGTAGCTAAAAAAGCACTTGCTTAAAATAAATTAAAAAATATTTACTTATGTATAAAATTACCGTTAGTATTCTTATCGAATGCTAACGGTTTTTTTATTATTAAAAATTTATATAATTTTTTTCTTTTTTTATAAAATTACTAAAGTTAATTTCCAATCGGCCGATAATATATTTAGTTGATTGGACTACCCCCAATAACTATATTTGTAATAAGCCGCTTTGTTCATCCCACAAAAGCGGTTTATTTTTTTTTAATTTAATTGAATAAAAAATAATTAAATGTCTATAAAAGAGTAAACATTCTTATCTTTTTTTTCTATAATCGCTAAAAGATTTTCTTTATTATCAGTCAATGCTGAATATTTATTTTTTATTTCTATATTTTCTATCATTTTGGTATTGCCACATAGTATTTGTTTTATGGTATTATCATCTTCAATAATTTTTTTATCAAAGTTATTAAACATTTCAAAGAATGATAGTATTTTGTTTTTTTCTATATACTCTATACTGCATGCCATATCAATGCTATAATTTCCTATAGATATTCTTGTTAATTCTTTTGTATAAGCTAAATTACCAGTAATATTTCCTATATCTCTTATTATAGACCTTATATAAGTACCTTTGCTTACTGAAGTTTTTATTTTGAAATATGGATAATCATATTCTAATAATTCAATGCTGTTAATAAATACTTCAGAATCTTTCAATTCAAAACTTTGATTATCCCTTGCCAGATCATAAGCTCTTTTTCCATTAATTTTTTTAGCACTGTATATAGGAGGTTTTTGAAGAATGTTTCCTTTAAAATTTTCTTTTATAATTTTTTCTAATTCTTCAAAACTTAATTTATTATTTGCATCAGATTTTTTTATTATATTACCTTCCACATCATCAGTATCTCTCATTTCACCAAATACTCCCAATGCATTATATTCCTTAGGCATGTCATCAAATAAGAAAAATAATTTAGTATATCTTCCAAATGCCAGTATTAAAACTCCATTTGCAAAAGGATCTAATGTGCCTGCATGACCTATTTTCTTTTCTATAATGTTTTCTTTTTCTCTTAATGTTTTTTTTACCTGTTTTATAGCATCAAAAGAAGTTATTCCTATAGGCTTATTTAAGATACAAAAACCTTTCATAGATATTTATTCCTTATATTATTTATTATAGATTATATATTTTAGCCTCTCATTATTTGCAGAGAGTTAAAATATATATTTAAAATATTTTCAGATATACTTGATATATTACTATATTTTTTTGAGAACAAATCATTTCCTATTGATTTAACTAAATCATCTATAGTTTCTATATTATGTTTAAGTGTTCCAAGCTGCTGCTGAGAAAGATGAAGCAGATGTATATTACTTTTATCAAATTCAGCTATTGTGGTTTTAGCTGCTTCATCAAGCAGATAATAAACCGCAATTAATTTTTCTTCTTCTTCCTGAGTAAGTACTGTATTAGATGTGTTATATATTTTTGAGAGTTCTCCCATTCTATATGCTATTTTGTATATTGAGTTTAAATTATCAAAAAACCAATTAACATTATTTCTTTTTCTTAAATCGGATAATACATATTTAATATCATGCAGTATAGAATATCCTGCACTTTCATCTTCTTTGCTTGATATATAGTAGTGAGAGCGTATTAATATATCCTGCAAGCTGTCAAAATCGGTTTTCCATTGCGGGTCTTCTGTATTAATATTGTAGTATTTTTTTTTAAAGTCATTCCATACTATAATAAATTTTTCTATAGCAGCCTTTCTGTCAGTATTATTAACGTCCCTTATAATTAATAAGGTGTCCATATATGCTTTATCTAAAGAAGCCATATCTTCTAAAAAATTATCCTGTTTCTTTTGGCAAGATGTAAACATAATTAATAGTAATAACAAAATAAATGCTTTAATATTCAATATAAAGTCTCCAATATTGTTTATATAATAAAAATATATAATAAAAAAGTATTTTTGAGTTTATAATATATATAGTATTTTAAATTATAATTTTACAAATAGTAACTATGATAAGTTAAAATAGTTAATACATTAAAGGATAATTTATTATAAATCATGAAAAAAAACAAGCTATATATTTTTATTATATTGTTATTAATAATTATAATATCATGTTCAGGCAATAATATCAGAAGAGGAATATTGCATTCGCAAGCATATACAGATATAAGTTTTGAAGTGAGCAGAATGAAAGCAGAAGATGCTATGTATTATTATATAGCTGAGCAGACCGCTTCTTTAATTAACAGAAATGATTTTAATATAGTTGCTGTTTCATTAAAAGATAATAATCTTATAGATTTTTCTAATGAGGACATTGTAACTTTTAAAGAATATAAAAAAGATGATAATTTTTATACAGAGATAAAATTAAAAGATGATACTATATATGACAGGACTATAGAGGTATTAAACAGATTAAAAAAAGAGGGCAGTATAGATGATAAAATATTCAGAGCAAATGCTTCAATAGAAATATCAGAAAATGCCAAATTAAATGCATATACCAGACAAATGCTCACACAAAATGCTTTAAAAAGGGCTTATGAATCTTTATTTAAAGTATTGCTTAGTAATAATATAGAAGTTAATAAAGCAGTGAGTTTAACTAATGAGGCTTATATATTGGAAGAAAGCTACAGTTCTAATGAATATAACGTGGTTGTAGAAACTATTGACAATTAATTATATCAGCAGACTATATATTATTATATAATCTGCTAATTTAATTAATATAATTCTTTTTTGATAGATATTTTTTATTATGTGTAAATAGAATTAAAAAGACTATGTATTTATATATTATTTTAAAACTTTATACCTTTGTTTTTTTATTTGCTGAAGGTATAATTTCCTCATGAAAGAAGTAGTTTACAACAATTGGATGAGCATTGAACGGCTGATTAATAGAATCATCATTTCTCACATATAATAGCTCTTCCTCTTTACAAAACTTACTTATCTGTTCATCTAATTCAAACCAGTATCTTTTATCACCTTTTAAATATATATCATCATATTGAGCTTTAAGTTCTGAGTATTTTTCTTCTATATAATCTAATATTACTTTTTTATAACCTCCGCGTAGATTTAGATTTTCAAGCCATATTAGATTGCATTGATTTTTTACTCTGTGTATTATAGCCTTAATGTCAGTAATATATGGAAATATTGGAGATATAAAGCAGGTTGTACGTATACCAGCATTATAAAATTCTTTCATAGCTTTCAATCTTCTTTCAATACTTACTGCATTATCCATATCAGCACGGAAATTTTCATCAAGTGTATTTATTGACCATGAAACTCTAGCATTAGGAAAAGTTTTGATAATATCTAAATCTCTTAGTACAAGATCAGACTTTGTAGAAATACTGATTCTGCATCCGCTTCCTTTAAGCTGTTCAAGCAAAGTTCGTGTACGGCATGCAGTTTCTTCTATAGGCTGATATGGATCTGTAACAGAAGATATAAATAATTCTTTATCCTTATATTTTTGAGTATTTTTTATATTATTCCATAATTTTATATCTATAAACTCTCCCCAAGGTTCTGTATGATTTGTAAACCTCTTCATAAAAGAAGCATAGCAATATTTACATGCATGAGTACATCCTACATAAGGATTTACTGAATAGCCTCCAACTGGTAAATTTGATTTTGTAAGTATGCTTTTTACTTCAATGTTTTTAATAATTACTTCCATTGTATCCATGCCTCATTTTTATTGTGTATATAGCTATTTCATAATACATTATGCAATCTTATTATATTATTAGACTTGTTTCAAAACTAAATTTGTTAATATTTATAAATCTTTAATTTAACATTTTAAAATTATAGTTGGGGCTTTGCTGCGAAGCACACAGTCGTGCCAAACCCCAGTTCTTTTATTGGTATAAGGCACAGCCCGCCTTCGGCGAGAACCATACGCAGTACGCCTGTGGCGGAAGAACTGCATTTTATAGCTTAAATAATATAATTTATACAATATATAAAACATTTATTTAAATAATAATTAATTTGGCAATATGATACTTTGAGTAAAAAATACTAATATGTTTTTTTAATATTGAAGAATTAAAGATTTGCATAATGATTTAAATACTTATTATGTATTGTATAATATTCCTTTTAATATATCAAATTTGGAGGCAATACTTTAGAATATAATTATAAATATTATATTTCTCCAGTAGAAAATGAAAACTATAATTGGCTTTATATATTTAAACAAAATTATTATAAAATAACAAATCTAGTATAGTAGCTTATTAAAATTATTAATTATTGATGTTTATATTAATTATCTAGAAAAAAAGAGCAAATTTATATTCCGATAATGTATATTATGTTAACTTATGCATGTTATTTTTTTATAGACTTTATTTATACTTGCACTTTTTGGTTCTTTTTGCGGCGGGAAAAAGAACAACATTGTTTAAGAGCCATAGATATTGCACAGTTTTAGTTTAAAAAAAGGAGGTATTCCTTATAATTTAAATTATCACAACAAACAAAAAGGAATACCTATG
>NZ_CASEGO010000094.1 GCF_949287625.1 uncultured Brachyspira sp.
TTATTATATATTAATAATAATAAATCATTTAATAATATATATGTTTATATTTATATGTATTTTATTTTATGTTTAGTTCACATGTAATATAATGTTTTGATTGAAAAATGTAAACGGTTACTTTGTATTTATAAAAAAATATTTAATATATATTAATAAATTGTAATATACTGTAGATTTTTTGTATTTAATTGGATATTATTATAGAAAATAATGATACATTTAGAATATTATTCGGTTCTTCTTAACATTATCATACTTATATCATCAGATAATATATTATTTGAGAAAGATTTTAATTCTTTTATTATACAGTCTTTTATTACATTAACATCTTTATGTGAATGTTTTATAAATGTATTTTTTAAAAGTTCATCTCCAAACATTTTACCGTCTTTATCAAATATTTCATAAGCTCCGTCTGTAAATATGAAGATTATATCATTATGATTTAACTGTATTTTAGTTTCAGTATATTCTGTATCTTCCATCATACCTATGAGAGGACCTTCTGCATCAATTTCCATTATTTCATCTTTAGATTTACATATTGGTTTTGGAGATCCTGCAGAAGAACATATTAATTCTCCTGTTTCATTATTATATATTGCGAAAAATACAGATGCGAATAAATTTTTATCAAAATTTTCTCCTATAAAAAAATTATTCATTTGTTTTAAAAATTCAGAAGGCTGAGTATTTTTAGAATCTATAATAACATGCGAATCAAAAAATGATTTTATGAGTATTGTAAGCATACTGGCAGCCACTCCATGACCTGATACATCGGCAAGAAGTATAGCATACCAGCCGTTATTAATAGATTTTATACCGCTGTAATCTCCAGACACTTCATTAGGAGCATAGTGAAATACTGATATATCATTTTTTGGTATAGAAGTATTGCCATAGGAGAGAATAGACTTCTGCAGTTTTGAAGCATATTCAATATCCTGCTTTAATATATTCATATACATAAGGTTAGATTCTATAGCCTTTTTTAGTCTTATATATGCTTTCATTTTTGCTAATAATATATCAGTATCCATAGATTTAAGAAAAAAACCATCAGCTCCGCATTCATAAGATTTTAAGCATTCACTTTTATTGTCAGTTGCAGTTAAGAATAATACGGCTATATTTTTTAATATATTATCATTTTTTATATGTTCAGAGAGTCTTGAAGCACCTGCATTTGGCAGCATATAATCTACAAGTATGCAGTCTGGTATTTTATCATAAGCCATATTTAGGGCATCTTCATATGATAATGCTATATAAGATAGATAGCCTGATTCTCTTAAAAATTTCTGCAAAAAGCTTGCATAATCTATATTAGAATCTGCTATTAAAACTTTTTCTGTTAAAATATTACTATTTTTCATATTAACTGCTTATCAATTAATGTACATATCTTCTAGCTTCTACATTAAATATTAAACCTATAGAAATAGAAAAAGTCCATATTGATGAACCTCCGCTGCTTATAAAAGGCAAAGTTAATCCAGTAATAGGCATCATACCTACAACCATACCAATATTAATTATAACATGGCATAAAAACATGGCAATAACCCCAGATACTATTAATGCCCCTAATCTATCTTTGGCAAAATATGCTGCCATAGTTCCGCGTATAAATATAACAGCATATGCCAAAACTACTAAAGCACTTCCTACAAATCCCCATTCTTCGCATATATTTGAGAATATAAAGTCGTTTACCTGCTGCGGTATGAAATTTAATTGGGATTGGCTTCCGCTTAAAAATCCTTCTCCAAATAATCCTCCGCTTCCTACTGCTATCAGAGATTGTATAATGTTGTATCCAGAACTTAATCTAGTTAATTGAGGATTCATAAATACTAATAATCTTTGTTTTTGATATTCTTTTAATCCTATATCAAAAGTTAATGCTGCCCCCATACATAAAAATAATACAAAAAATGTAAATGATAAAAGACCTACATATTTGCTGTTCATATAAAAATTAAGTGTAAGTAAAAGAGCGGATACAAAAAGAAATATTCCAGCTAAATATCCTATATATATTCTTTGAGATAAAAAGTTAAAGAGTATATTATCTATATCATCAGACATTCTTTTATATTCCAAAAACATAGGTATTGAAAGCCCGACAACACCGATACTTATTAATGCTATAATATATCTTGTAGGCACACCTCCCACAAAAAGCATTATAAATACTATAAAACAATATACTAATACAGTGCCCAAATCTGGCTGAAGTAATACTAAACCTATAGGTATGGCAATAAATACTCCAGCTAAAGCAAAGTATTTTATTTCTTTTATTTTATCACCTATTTGATCTAAATATCCTGCTAAAAATATTATAACTACAATTTTCCCAAACTCAGAAGGCTGCATACCAAATAACCAGCTGCTGCTGCCGTTTACAGTAGTTCCAACCCCCGGTATTAATACAAGTATAAGTATTCCAAGCATTGGTATATATAAAGACATTCTGTGTTCGGCTAATTTTGTATAGTTAATAAACATACTTATAAATATAAGTACAATTCCAGTGGCACAGAAGAATATAAATTTCAAGAACATCCAGCTAGTTTTGCCAGATTCAGGAGAATATGTAGAAGAATATACAGCTATAGCGCCAGCCGCCATTAAAAATACAACAGCTGCTAATATTTTCCAATCGAAGACAAATAATTTTTTTAATTCTTTTTTATCATTCATATTTTATCCTTTCATCTTCATTTGCATCTTTTTTATCTTCTTCTTTTTGCTGTTCTCCGTCAATATTTTCTGGATTTTCGCCGTTTTCCTGTTCTTCTTTCATTTTTTCTCTTGCTAATCTTATCTGCTCATAAATATACTGCATTCTAGCATATATAACGTTTCTAGCCTCAACAGCATTTTCTCCGCCTAATATGGAACGAAGCATTGCAGTAGCAATAGGACCAGCAGTAGCACCTCCTCCGCCGCCGCTATGCTCTAACATAACTGTAACAGCTACCATATCATCAGTAGGTCTAGGATTATAAGGTCCGAATATTGTTACCCAAGTATGGTCTTTACCTTGGGCATTCTGAGCAGTACCTGTTTTTGCAGCCAATTTTATATGAGGAGACCAAGCACCGTTTCTTGCCGTACCGCCTGATACAGCCATTCTCATACCTTCTTTTACTACTGTAAATATGTTTTTATCTATATCTAGCTTTTTGATTATAATTTTATCATTATTATATATTACCTCATCTGTCTGAGAACTTCTTATTTCTTTAACAACATGAGGTCTGTACATAACTCCGTCATTGATTATAGCAGAAGTAGACATATGTACGGCTATAGGTGTAGCAGACATGTATCCCTGACCTATAACATACTGAATAGTATCTCCGTCCCACCAGTATTCTCCGATTTTTCTTCTTTTCCAATCGGCACTAGGAACAACTCCAACTTTTTCACCAGGTAAATCTATACCTGTAATATCTCCGAAACCTAGCATTTCAGCATATCTTTTTATGAAGTTAGGACCAAGCTCATATGCCAAGTTATAGAAATATGTATTGCATGAGAACTGAATAGCTCTATACATATTTATATAACCATGCTGACCAGTACATCTGTAGAACCTATTTTCAAGAAGCATACCGCCTCCGCAGTATCTTGTAGTATTTACTCCTATTCTTTTTTCAGCCAAAGCTCCTACAGCTGTAACTAGTTTAAATGTTGAAGCAGGGGGATATCTTCCTCTTATAGCTTTGTTCCAGAATGGATTTGCAGGGTTGTTAATAAGTTCTGCATATTTTTGTCTGTCTATTTTACCTATAAATATATTAGGGTCATACCAAGGAGAGCTTACCATAGCTAATATTTCTCCTGTAGTAGGTTTTGACACTATTACTGTACCTACTTGTCCTTTGATTAGATCTTCAGCGTCCTTTTGTATTTTAGAATCTATACTTAATATAAGTTTTTTTCCCGGTATAGGTTTTCCTATTGCTGGGCTTATAGTTTCTTTTACTCTGTTTCTTGAGTCAACTATCCATTGAACATAACCATCTATTCCTCTAAGTTCTTTATCATAAAACTGTTCAACGCCTTCTTTACCTATTACGCTGTTTCTTCTGTATCCTTCTGCCTGTTTGCTTTCAAACTCTTCCTGCGATATGTTTCCTATATACCCAAGTACATGAGTCATAGTTTCTCCAAGAGGGTAGTGTCTTACTGATTTGCTTCCGTAATAAACTCCTGGATATTCTTCAGATCTCTCTGCCAAATAACTCATTTGAGCCATACTTATATTTTCTGATATTTCTACTGATTCATAGCTGTTTTTTGATACTTTTTCTAAACTTGATTTTATATGTCCTAAATCTATATTAAATACTTTTGAAACTCTGTATAATAATTCTTCTCTCTCAAAATAATTTTTTGGAAGATAAACTGGTATCATATACATTGTGTAAGTTTTTATATTTTCTGCTACTATAATACCGTTTCTATCATAAATTTCACCTCTGTATGCATCTATAGGTATTATCTGTTCTTTATTATTCCTTGCCAAACTGTCATAATGTTCATTTTGTATTATCTGAAGATAAAATAATCTTAATAACAGTAAAGTTGTTACAAGTACTGATATTATAAATACAACGATTAATCTTTTTCTATATTTGAAGTCTTCGCTTATAATTTTTTTGTCTTTATTTAATTCTATTTCTAAAAAATTCATGCATAAACCTTCTTAGGAATTATTAATTATATAAGTAATATTATACTAACAAAAAATTTTTATCAATACTATAAGTAACGGTATTTTTTACTATAGTATTAACATTATTAGTTTATTAATCAATATATAAGATATTGTACATATTTTTATATTATATATTAAGCTATATAAATTCAGTTCTTTCGCATACAGAATGCACAGAGTGAGGCGTACCATACTATACATACCAACAGTACTTACTTAAGTCATAGTTGGTATGTACATGCGGCATGACTGTGAAGCCCTCAAATATTTAAAAAATTAATTTTTACAAATTATAGTTATTTAGGTATGTATTAAAAAATCTAAATATTCATAATTTTATTTTTAATGAAAGTTTGACATAGCAAAAAATATATTTTTATACTTTTACCTTTCTTTGAAAAAAATAAACTATAAATGCAAATGCTAAATAAAGTGCTGAACTTATTACAGCAGTAATAAAATTATCCCAAGTAGAACCTACAGCAAGTACAGTATTGAGTATAGGTACTATTAAAAGACCAGTAACTGACATAAGAGAAAATCCAAGAGAGAACTCTGTCAGAGCAGGACTTTTATATTCTGGGTCGCATATTTTTAGAAGTGTCATTCCAGTTATCAATACTCCTGTTAAAGTACCCCAAGAAATTATTGCTCTTTCAAATGCATAATCATTTTTAAATAGCATATTATTAAATATAAACACTATTAAGTAAGTAAATACAAATCCCGCTATACACATAACTATTATAGGAGCTATATAATGTATTATAGCTTTTATAGGAAGGCTTGTTATTGCAGATACTATAGCAAAGTCGCTTAATGTACCCATTATTTTTGCTTTTACTTTTGAATCTACCATCCATTCAAGTTTTAATTTTTTTATGAGCATATTTAAAACAAACATTATTATCATAGAATAAGTCCATACTGGAAGAACATCTAATCCAGCTATACCTATTTTTTTTATAAAGTTTAAAATTATATAGGCAATACCGCATACTGCAAATATAATAGACAAATGAAAAGTAATAGTTTCTATGGAGCTGCTTAAAAAAGTCTCGCGTCCTAAACTTGTTTGAGTATTTATATCACTATTATATCCTCTTTCCATATTTTTATCTATTTTATTTATGTTTTCAGTATTTTCATTAACTATTTTTTTTATAATGCTTGTTTTATTTGTTCTAACTGCTATGTTTATAAATATAATACCGAATATCATTCCCCCTACAAGCCCTATAGTAGCAGTAGTTAAAGCAACACCCTGAGCTATTTCCCACTGTTGAATACCAAAACCTTCAAGCAATTTTCCAGTAGCAGCAGCAAGTCCATGACCTCCTGCAAAACCAGCAGAAAGTTCGTATCCGAAAGTTCTGTACATTCCTATTTCAGGATTTATTTTTGTAAATAACATATTGGTAGCATATCCTATAGCTGACTGAAACATACTTGCACATTGAAATATACCAAATGCTATTAATACCTTTGTAGGATATAAAGATTTAATATTTTTCTTTTCATTTAAGAACATTCCTAAAGGTACAGCCGCAAATATAGGAACAGATAAAATACCTGGTAAAAGAGAATAAGTTTTTATATATTCTTCTGATATTGATATGCTTGATAATCTCCCCAATATTTCTGGAGATATTAAAAGCCCTATAAAACCTCCTATTACCGAGGCTGGAAGATATAGTTTTTGAAATAGTTTTACTTTAGCCCTTAAAAATACTCCCAAAAGAAGAAGCAGTGAAAGTAGAGATAAAGCCTGAAGTAATTGAGTTAAAATTTGAGATGTCATGTTTTGTTTCCTTAAAAATTGAATTCTTTTTATTTTATTATTTATTATGATTTTATTTTTGATTTATCGAATTTATTGCTTTTATTTATGATAGTATTTTCATGTTCTTCTATTTTTATAGTGTCTCCATAGAATTTAGGAGGTCTGTTTAATAAAATATCAATAAACATCAAAACCCTAGCTCCTACTTCTCTTGGAAATTGTCTTAATCTATATAATTTTCGTACATTATGTGCATTATATGCTATTGCATCAATTTTTTTCTGCCTTGCTATAAGTATTGCTCTTTCATTATGAAAAGGCTGAGAGACTATAGTAAAATTAGTCAGTTCAAAAACTTTATTAGCTCTTATAATGGAATCTCTAGTTCTAAACCCAGCAAAATCAAGAAATATATGTTTTTTATCTACACCTAATTTTATTAAATCAAGACGCATTTGTCTGGGTTCATTGTAGGATCTGTATCTGTTATCACCGCTTACAAGTATATACTTTACTTTTCCGCTTTTGTATAATTCATAAGCAGCATCCATTCTGAATTTAAAATACATATTTATTCTTCCATTATAAAGATATTTGCTTGTACCAAGTACTAAAGCCACATCGTTATATGGTATTTTTTCTATAGAAGAATATATATATTTTTTTGAGTATAATGATACTGATAAATATAATGTTAATATAAAAAAAATAGAAAGTATTATAATTTCTGGTATAAATTTACATGCGGATAAAAATATAAAAATTATATAATTAATAAATTTACTAAAAAAAGATTTATTTTTAATACTTTCTTTTATAATAGATTTATTGTTTTTTATTTCTAATATTTTTTTCTTGTATCTGTTTTTTAATATCTTCATAAATCCCGCATTATTGGCTTTATGATTAGTATACTAAAATAATTTATATTGTCAATTATAATAAACATTAAAAGTTAATAAAAAAATTATTTTTATGCTTGTCATGGAGTATATATTGTATGTTTCTTGCAGTAATATTTTTTATTCTTTCAGCAATTGTAATATATCCTAGAGTAGAAATCAATCTCTGATGATTATAAAAATGTGTATATTCTTTTAATTTTTGTTTTAAGATTTATACAGTTATCTTTTTATTTAATATTGAATAAAATTCTTTTTCATCTATCCAAGTACTATTTCCATTACTCCGTTATATCTATGTACTGCTATATACTTCCGTTCTAATTTATTTTTCAAACAATATTCATCAAAAATATTTATTTTAGAACTATTAAGACAGCAGTATGTATATTCTGTACAATTGTCTGTCTGAATGCAATGAATATGAAAAGTGAAATATTCAAGCATATATTTAATAAAATCAATAGTACTTTCCGGCGTTTTTGGCATATAAATATTTAAAACTTATTTTTTCTGCTATATCTGCAGCAGTAAACTTATAATAGTGTATTTATCCAAAAAAGCGTGTTTAACATCTATTTGTACTTTTTCGCTGTGAAAGCATACAGAGTACTGGCCTTTTTGATATAAATAGTATGCTTTCCTCTATATTTTTTCTTATTTTGAATAAATTATGATATTTTAATATTGTTTCAATAGCAGTAGTTACTATTATAATATTTTCTTTTTCTAAGAGTTTCTTGATTTTTAGTTTACCATATTTATATTTCTTAAAAACTTCGGTTCTTTATTAATAATCTTTAACCTTATTAGGACTATTTTTAGGCTTACTGCTCTTATTCTATATAGAACCTGTTTATTCTAATTTATTTTTCCAATGATAAGTTCGAATACTAGTATAAATTTGAGAGCCTGCACTTTTTTATTTTTAGCTTTATTAATCATTAATACTATCTTTTTTCTGATTTGTATTATATTGTTTCATAGGTATTCATTATAATTTAAATTAACAAAAACAAACTAAAAACGATATCTATGGCTCTTAAATATTTTAGTTTTGATTAAACTATTGACTTTTAACAAACTTATTGCTATAAATGTTATATTACACAAACAAAATATATGATAGAAAACGGAGCAATAATAATGAATAACAATCAATTTAAAGTATTAAAGTACATCATAATTGTAATTTTTATTACTGCATATACTGCTTTGGCTCAAAATAATAATCTTATAAATTTAAATGCATTTGACAGCTTGAATAAAAATGCAGAAATATCTTTTACATTAATTACAAATAATAATAATCAATTAGCAGTAAAGGCAAATATACCAAATAATTATTATGCATATTTAGAATCAATCATAGCAAATAAAATACTCTTTTTTGCAGACAACAAACAAATTAATACAATATATCCAGAAGGTGAAAAGTATCATGATGACATTATAATAAAAGGTGAGACTGAGTTTATTTTAGAAGGTATTAATATAAATAATATTAATTTTATAAAAGTATCTTATCAATTATGCTCAGCAAAAGATAATGTATGTTTGCAGCCTCAAAGTAAAGTAATATACGGAGAAGAAATTTATATATCAAACAATAATATAGCTGATGAAAAACCAGAGAATGCAAGCTCTATAGAAAATTATATAAAAGGAAGCAATAATATATTTATAACATTAATTTTAATATTTGCAGCAGGACTTGCATCTGTACTTCTTCCTTGTACTTATCCATTACTTTCAATAACTGTATCAATTTTAGGAACAACAACTGATGATAAAAACAATAAAAAATCGAGTGTATTAGCTTCGCTATTATTTGCATTAGGAGTAATAACAACATATACTCTTTTGGGTGCTGTAGTTTCTGTTGCTGGATTTGCTTTTCATAAAACTATTCTATTTGGAAGTATTGGATATAATCCTATTATTTTAACTATATTAGTATTACTATTTTTATACTTTACTTTTTCTATGGCAGGTTTTTACGAGATTAAAGCTCCTAGCTTTTTACAGTCTGCAAAAACAAATGCATACTCTAAAAAAAATCAGTCAGTATTTCATAAATATATAATGGGGCTTCTTGCTGGAATAGTTGCCACTCCTTGTGCTGCTCCTATAATAGCAGTAATATTGGAAATAGGTTTTCTTAATCCTGTATTTGCTGCTCTTTATATGGCTGTTTATGCTTTGGGTTTTGCTTCTGTATTATTTGTTCTTGGTACATTCGCTTCAATACTTACCAAAATGCCTAAAGCAGGAACTTGGATGGTATATGTTAAATATATTTTCACTTTTCTAATGATGATAATAAGTTTCTATTATGCTAATATACTTTTTGGAGTTTTGGGCTTTAATAAAATAAGTTATATATTAGCATCTGTTACAATATTAGTATTTGCAGTATTAGTTTACATAATAAAAAATAAGTCTGCTATGTTGAGTGCATTAGAATTAAAAATATTCGTTTCTGTAGTCATTATATCAATAGCATTAGGAAGCACTTACGGGTTTATAAAGTCAAAAAGTGAAGTTTCAAATTATATATCATATAATGAAGCATTAGAGCTTTCAAAACAAAATAATAAACCAGTACTGATAGATTTCTCTGCTGTTTGGTGTGCGAATTGTTATGAGCTTAAAGAGAAAGTATTTGTAAATGAAGAGCTAAAAAAGTTCATAAATGATAATCTGATTTTCACTGAGGTTGATGTTGATAAATACAAAAATATTTCTGATGGGTATAATGTTAAATGGCTTCCTTGGATAATACTAATTGACAGCGACAAGAAGATATTATACACAAAGAATTCATTTTCAAGTTTCGATGACAAAATGGCTTTGAGTATAAAAGAAGATTTAGAAAAAGTAATTAATAAATAAATTTGATATATATATTAAAAACTATATATTGTCAAAAATAAATTTATATTTTCTTTTGATATATGGGGCTTTGCCCCATACCCCACTTCTTTTGTTGCCACAAAGAAGCAAAAAGGCTACATTTGGCTTTAATTTAATAAATTTATTACATGTAAGGCTATTTTAGTATGATTGAGTACTAATTTTGTACTTGCACTTTCGTGAAGCGTATCCGAGTTTATATAGGATATATGTTATAGTTGTAGGGCATTACGCACGGTACTGCAACCCATTACGTATATATCTCTGTAATCGACCCATAGTAACGCTTACCCTTACAGATAGTCAACTATACATACGACTTATTATCAAATACTTAACAATTAGAATGGAACATCATCATAATACTCTTTTTCTTCTAAAATAATTTTATCATAGTATTTAAGAATATAATCTAATCTACATTTTAATTTATCTTTATTTTCATTACTTAATTTATTACAATGAGCATATTTTGAAATCATATTATCTAAATTTTTTGAAGAAAAAATTATTAAACTATTGAAGTCATCTAAAAAAATTTGAGCCAATTGCATAGACTTTAATTTATAAAAATAAACCAAAATATTGTAAAAATCATTTTTTACATAGTAATATATAATTTCATCAATATTAAAATCACATTCTAAAAATTTAGCAATATTTATAATCATTATATTTAAAATTATATTATAAAAATCTTTAGGTATCTTAAATTCTTTTATATTTTTAACTATAAATTCTTCTAACTGAATATAATTATCAAAATCTAAATAAAAAAAACATTCATTTAAAATACTAATTATAGTATAAAATTTTTTATCATGATTTTTACTATTTAATAGGCTCTTTATTAAAACGTTTTCAGCTCTTAATTTAGCTTTTTCAGTAATATTAAAAATATTATCACCTAAAATATAAAGCCACATTATTATAATGTTTTCATTTTCATGAACTTCTAAAATTTTAGATATTTTTTCATAAAAGTTTTTAACATCAATATTATTTTTTACATACCAAGATAATACTAATTTATACCTTTTATAGTCAATTTGATAATTCTGAACATAATCTATGCCATATACTATATAATCAGGTAAAATTTCTTTTGGGTATTTTGATAATATTATATTAACATATTTTTCCCTTAAATCAAAATGTACATCTCTTAATTCATTAAAAAAATCCAATTTACTATATTCTGTTTCTGAAGATTTAATTTTTTTAGTAACAAAAGATATTATTATTAATATATCTACAATATCTTCTTCATTGAAATAATGACCATGAAATTGTGGATTTCTTATATATCTATGTATTCCATAAGCAAAACTTGCAATTCCTCTTTGCTGACTAGAACCCGTTTCTGTATTCAAATCAGCTATTATTAATTTTGGTTTTTTATCTTTATTTAAATTTAGAGTTTTAGATATTAAATCATCACCATCAATATTATATTCTTCAGATTTCATTCTTAATAAATCTCTAAAATAATCTACAGATTTAGTTACTACAATATTATAATGTCCTTTTGAATAATCATCTTCAATTATTTTAAATAAATCATAATCAATAATTTGTTCAAGAATCGTTATATCAATCATCATTATTCCCTCTCAATCAATTTAATATGATTATAATTCCAATTATAAATTTACATAAAAAATTATCAACCTACTATATACTCTTAAATTCTAAACAAGGGCTAACAGCCCGCGTCATAAACTTAATAAAAATTTTTTGGTTCTTTTTTCAAAAAAGAACATGAATAGGATATAATATTTATTGATAAGATATCTTATAATGTTGTAAATGTTTTTTGCTTCTTTTTTACAAAAAAGAAGTAGGTTTTTTGGTACTTTTTTGGCTAAACAAAAAAGTACACAAAAATGTTTACTTTCTTTCCAAAGAACTACCTATCAATCATATTAATATCATTATAAATTTATATATAAAATTATCAACCCACTATATATACCCTAATTGGCAAACAACTACTAATAAAAAACGTTATAAATTTAATATGAGTTAGTCAAACTAGATGTGCATCGACAAAGTTCCGCTATGATGTCGTAATGCATGAGATAGGCAAAATAACAACATAAAAATTGACAATTTAAAAATATATTAGTATATACCTAAACAACTATAGTTTGTCAAAAACTAATTTTTTTAATTTAAAATATTTGCAGTGATTCACAGTCGTGCCCGCTCTGCGTGCCGACGAAGTCCAGCGAAATGCGGCATTTTATGCTAAATTTAGCAATTTATCCCACATATAAAACATAATTAGTACGATTTAATAATAATTTCAATACTTGCACTTTTTGCAACTTTTTGCGGCGGGAAAA
>NZ_CASEGO010000095.1 GCF_949287625.1 uncultured Brachyspira sp.
AAAGAATACATTCTACTTTAAATTATGATACTCCTATGCTATACTTTAAGAAATTAAGGAATACTTAAATGCAATATGTATGGAACCCGTGCAAAAAATATAATAAACTTGTTTCAAAACCAAATCAATATATAATTACACTAGTCTAATTTTAGTATTTTTGTTTTATAAGTGGGGCTTTGCTGCGAAGCACACAGTCGTGCCACACCCCACTTCTTTTGGTGACCCAGGCACAGCCCGCCTGCGGCGAGAAGCAAAAAGACTTTATATACTAAAATGATAAAATGTACAACATCTAAAACATATAAATTATATAATCATTAATATTATATAATTTAGCATAAAGCAATAAACTTATAAAAATTGTTTGTCAAGTAGTTTTGAAACAAGTCTAATTTAATTATCAAAGCCCACTCTGATATTTATTCTATTCTCTTCTTCCTGAACATTTCTTTTTAATTCTTCCCTTTCAAGTTTTTTATTTTTCCTATTTTTTAATATCTCAAAAAATACTATAACCGCCCTTTCGCTTGGAGGATTATATTTATAAACTATTTTTTTGGTTTTGGATTCTTTGCCTTCTTTATCGGTTTTTATCTCTCTTACAATATCTTTACTATAATATCCCAATGCTTTTTTTATTACAGCATTTTCTATTTTTATTTTTATATCATTAAGATATTCTCTTCTTGCCTTTCTTATTTTTTTAACCAAACTCTTTTTATATTTCTTACTAGATTTATTAATATATTCTTTTAAATCATCATAATTAATATTTAGTTTTTTAGCTATATCATCAAATGTAAGATTCTCTTTTTTTATAAGATCATATATTTGATTTTCTGTTTTTATATTATATTTTTTCATGATGCCTCTATGCCTCTGTAATTTTTTTAAATAAAATTTATAATATAAAATAATCAAAAAATATAAGCGAATATAAGTAAGTTATAAAAAAGATACACATAATAATAGATGATATAAAGGTAAGCATATCAGAAGCCCCTTTAAGATAATTTTTATAATATAATTTTTATTGTAAAATAGAATAACTAATATATATATATATTAGTTATTGGGAGTAAAAATGAAAGAAGAATTAAATAATGAACAGTTAGAAAAAATATATGATGTAATGGAGCAAATATATAATGGTAAAATAAAAAGAACGGATGGTATTAATGAATGTTTGAAAATAGATATTAAAGGAATATACAAATATAGTTCATTTAATTTTTTATACGGAATATATAGGTGCATGAGAAAAGGTGTAGGATTTAAAAGAAGTTTTAAATTAAATGTACTTCAATTTATCATTAAAAAAATAGGAAAACTACATGGTATTAAAGAACTAGAAAAATCATTAATTTCAACAAAAGAATATATAAAATATCATTATCCATTTAATAAGGATAAATCTGATAATTTAGTAAAAGTATGTAAAGAAATAATTGAAAAAAATAATATTAAAGATATATCATTTGATAATTTGTTTGAAGACGAAAAAGCAGATGATGAAGAAAATCAATACGAACAAACAAATGATAAATCGGATAATTCATATAGTAAAGAAAATTTCCTTAATGAAGTTTTTATATCTGAAGAAAAGTACGGCATTATTTATAATTTATTAAAAAGAAAAAAGAATATTATTTTTCAAGGCTCGCCCGGAGTAGGTAAAACTTTTCTTGCCAAAAAACTCGCTTACTCAATAATTGGAGAAGCCGATGACAGTAAAATAAAAATGGTGCAGTTTCATGAAAGCTATTCTTATGAAGATTTTATTATTGGTTATAAGCCTACAGATAAAAACTTTGAATTAAAAAACGGTGTGTTTTATGATTTTTGTCAGAAAGCCTCTTCTGATATGGATAATGATTATTTTTTTATAATAGATGAGATTAACCGCGGAAATATATCTAAAATATTCGGCGAGCTTTTAATGCTTATAGAAGCTGACAATAGAGATGCTGAAATTATACTTCCTTACAATAATGAAAGTTTCAGCGTGCCTAATAATTTGTATATTATAGGTATGATGAACACGGCAGACAGAAGTATTGCTGTTATTGATTATGCTTTAAGAAGAAGATTTTGCTTTGTAGATATTGAGCCTGCTTTTGGAAATGAAAAGTTTATAAACTATTTGAAAGAAAAGAATATAAACGATAATCTTATAAATAAAATAAATACAAAGTTTATTGATTTAAATAATATTATAAAAAATGATAAAACACTAGGCAGAGGCTGTACTATAGGGCATAGTTATTTCTGCGATAAGATAGATGAGGCAGAATACAAAAATATTATAGAATATGAAATAGCTCCTACATTGAGAGAATATTGGTTTGATAATGAAGAGAAAGCAGAGAAGGAAATAAAAAAGTTATTAGATATATAATATAATTTTTATAAAATGAATAGCAATATAAAAATACCTATTAAAAATATATACTACATGCTCGCTTATGCTTGGAATATTTGGAATATCATTGATGAAGATAATCAAAAAGAAATTTTCGGTGATGAAAAGTTTGATAATATTTATAATGTTATGGGATATATTCTTAATATCTTTTTAGAAAAATTAATTAAAAGAGGTTTTTATAGAGGATATATCACTTTGGAAGAGGATTTATCAGTATTAAAAGGAAAAATTAACTTCTCAGAATCTATAAAAAGAAATACTATTAATTATAAAAAGCTGGTATGCAGTTATAATATACTTTCTAATGATATACTCTTTAACCAAATAATAAAATCTACTTTAAACAAACTTATAAATTATGAAAATATAGATAATGATATTAAAGAAAAATTAATAAAATTAAATCATTACTTTATAAAGATAAAAAATATAAATGTTAATAATAGAACTTTCAGATCATTAAAGTACAATAAAAATAATATGCACTACAAAATTATAATCAATATATGCAAATTTATACATAAAAATTTATTAATTAATAAAAACAGCAGTGAATATTCATTTATAGATTTTAATGAAGAGAAAAGAATGCATATACTCTATGAGAAATTTGTTTTAAACTTTTATAAAATATATTTTTTTAATAATAAAAATATAAAAGTAAAAAACAAAACTATAAAGTGGAATATAAATGATAATAAATATATACCCATAATGAAAACAGATATTATGATTTATAATAAAGAGAAATGTTTGATAATAGATACAAAGTTTTATAAAAATATCTTAATAAAAAATAATGATAAAGTTTCTTTAAGAAGCAGCCATTTATATCAAATGTTTTCTTATATGTCTAATGTTAATAATTATCATAAAAGGTTTAAAACTGTAAAAGGTGTTTTGCTTTATCCATTATGTAATGATAATATTAACAAAGAATACAAAATAAATGACAAATATTTTGCAGTTAATACAATAGATTTGAATTCTGATTTTAACATTATAAAAGATAAGTTACTATATATTATAGAAAACTATTTTTCTGCTAATACATAGAATTTTTTATGTATACCTAAACAATTTTAGTTTTATTCAATCATGATCATGTTTTATACTCTCTCTATAAACAGGCTGAAACTCTTCACGAAGAAGTTTTCTATTTAAATCTTTTCCTATAAATACAATCTCAAGTTCATCATTCTCACTTGCTCCAGTAACAGCATATCTCCCGTCTACAACATCATATCTTAAATAATTATTACCGCATTTTATAACGCCTTTAGATCTAGCAATATGTCCGAATCTGCCATGTATAATATCTTCAAGAAGTATAATAAATTTATTTTCGTTTATTACTTGGCAGCCTTTCATACTTATAGAATCAGGCATCTCTTCATTTTGGCTTTTTTCTAATTCTTTAGCTTTATACTTATCATCTAAAAATGATCGTAAAATACTATCCCACCATTCTTTATTTTTATTAGAGTAATGCTCTTCTAATATTTCTATATTATCTAATAATACATTATTTTTTGTTATTAATGATTTTATTTTTTTTATAAGGTTATCTATTTCGTATTTTTCTTTGGATTCTATTTTTGAAATAATTATTTTAGAAGTATTTAAAATCTGATCAATGTATATATCATCATATGAACTAACAAAACTATCAAAAGCATTTGCATCTATAATTGTAATAGGTTTTAGGAGTACTATTCTATCATACTGAATTTGTTTTATATTATTAATAATATTGCTTAATTTAGCAACTCCAGTTGGTTCAACAATTAAATATTCAGGATCAAGAGAGTTTGCTATAGTGAGTATTGAAGAAGCAAAATCTTTTTTCATAGTGCAGCATACACAGCCTTCTGTAAGCTCCCAAATATTCATACCTTCATCTTTAAGTATATTAGAATCTATATCAACATCTCCGTATTCATTTTCCATAACTACAAAATCTCTTTTAGTTTTATTTGCCATTTCTTTGATAAGTGTAGTTTTACCTGCACCGAGAAATCCAGAGACTATAAGTATTTTCATGCTTACTCCTATTTGATGAGCTTGTACTATTATATAATAGTTTATATATTAAAGCTATAAATTATGATAGAATTATAATTTAAATTGCTGTATTTTTTATTATTTTTATGTATAATATTTTTTATAAAATTAATTAGAGATATTATTGAGTTGATTGATTATGAATTGTTATAATTTTATTCATAATATGAAAGCTGATGCGGAGTTTGCATTTCTTAAAAAATTTAACTTTGAAACTTTTGAAGATAATACATCTTTTTATTATGATTATATAGATAATTTAAAAAATCATAATAAAGGCTTAAATATAAAATATAATATTGCCGTTTTGCAAAAGATTATAGATTCTTATATAGATGAATGTTCTTATACTGGAGATAATGAGAGTTTTGAAAATGTTATAGGAAGTATTAATGCTATTATGATTAAAGACAGCAGTAATATATATGCAAGAAATAAGGCAGCATTTTTATACTATACTAGATATATTTATGATTCTGACAATATTTATTATGATATAGCTATGGAGAATATAAATAAAATACTTCATTATGAGAATGATATTACTTATTTTATTTTGGCTCTTTTATATCAATTTAAGTATTTAAACACCAAAGATAATCAATATTTCAAAAATGCTTTGTATGCATATAAAGAAGTTTTAAAATCAAATGGCAATGATATAAATTTAAGTTATAATATTTATCTTTTATATAAAGCCAAATTTCAAAATATAGAAAAGGAAAAATATTTTGATATAGCAGCAGAAGCATATACAGAAATACTTAATATAGATAATGAAAATATATTTGCTTTATGCGATTTAGCCAAACTTTACAGAGATAAATTTATACTTACAAAAAATTCTGACTATTATTTAAAAGCTCTCAATTATTATATGGAAATATCATACATAAGCAGAGACATTAATATCATGCTTAATCTAGGTTTTTTATATACTTTGATGTTTAAATACAGCAGTGATTTTAACTTTTATGAAGAAGCAGTTTCATTATATAAGCAAACAGAAGAATATAAAGAACATGATAATATTTTGTATAATTTATTTGGATATTTATACACGATTAAATACACTTTTACAAAAGACAAAACAGATTTTGAACTTGCTTTAAATTATTATAATAATATAGATAATAATGATAAGTATTATTTTATGGGGCATTTATATTTAATATGCTATGATTATACAAAAGATAATTTATATTTTAATGCTTCTTTTTCTTCATTTAATCATTTGGATACAGATGAAACTGATATATTAAACTCTTTAGCATATCTTCATGAATGCAAATTTAAAATTACAAAGCATAAAGAAGATTTTGATGAAGCTATGTATTATTATAACAGAGCAATAGCAATAGACAGAGATTATTTATATACATATATTAATAGGTTTGGGCTTTACAGACTGGCATTTTATTATTTTGATGACAGCAATTATTTTACTTTGATTATTAATGATTATGAAACTTTATTTAATGAAGGAGAGCTTAATAATGATAAAATGCTTGCATACTATATTAATTATAATATAGGCTCTTTTTATTATAATTTGTATGCCGACAGTTTGGAAGATAAAAATATATGTTCAAAGTATAATTTGAAAGATGAGTTTTTTAATAAGGCTTTAGTATTTTTTGAATCTTCAAAATCATTTATTGCTATAAGTGATTTATACAGGCTTAAATATATAGATGAACATAATGATGACAGATATTTTGATTTGGCATTATCATATGCTGATAAGAATACGGATTTATTTAGATATGATATACATAATTTTTTACAGCGGGCTGTAATTTATTATGAGAAATACAGAATATCAAAGGATATAAAGTATTTTGAAAGCTCTTTGGAGTATTTTGATTATGCATATGATATAAATAAATATGATAAGACTTTATATTATAATTCGGCACTTCTTTATCATTTTAGGATTACAGAAAGCAGATTTGAAGATTATAAGGAGGCTGAAAAAAATTATCTTAAAGCTATAGAGTTAGACAGTTCATATTTAAAGGCTATAGAAAATCTAGGTTTTTTGTATTATATAGTATACAGTGTTTATAATGTTGACGGCATATTTAATAATTCTTTATCATGTTTTGAAAATGTTATTTTCAATGATGAAAGTTCATTAATAGCTTTGGAGGGAATAGGCGATTTATACAGCATAAAAATAGAAAATAATCATTTTGATAATATAACTAAATATGATTACATATTAAAAAGTATAGAATATTATGAGAAGGCTTTGTCTTTTGGTATAGGAATTAATACTGTTTATAAAAAATTGGAGAATATGTATTTTATATTATTTAATGAATACGAAGATACTGCTTTTATAGACGATTATTTTGATAAATATAATTCTCTTTTATCTGTAAACAGAAGTTTGGCAAATAAGTATTTATTTATACTCAATAATGTTATGTATGATATTCATAAAAATAATAAGTATTTAATTAAAGCTGGAAAATGTTTAAGCGGTTTAGAGACTGATATATTTTCTATAAGATTATGCATAGAGTTTTTTAGGCATTTATTTTATGTTACAAAAAAGATTAGATATGCTTTGCTTACTTTATTTTATTTGGAATATATATCAGGAATTGAAAGAAGTAATATAGATTATTATTTTGAGATCGGACTTCTTTATTATAAGGTATATTTAAAAACTAAAAACTACGAATATATTATACATTCTTTTCACTGTTTCAGCAGAGTTTTGGATATAAACTCTATTTATCCTGAATGTAATTATTATAAAGCTCTTATATTAAAACATCTATATGATAAAACTTTGAAAATAGATTATATAGAAAATGCATTTGATAATTTGAATCAATCTGTAAAACTTGGAAATATAAAAGCATATAGTTTGATAGGCGATATTTATTTAAGCATGTATAAAAAATATAAAAAAGATGAAGAGTATTTAGATAAAGCAATTAACAATTATAATTTATCTTTGAAAAATAAATACTATGGAAAAAATGAATATGAGGTTTATTTTTCTTTGGGACTTTGCTATTATTTGAAATATAAAGAGCATAAGAATATAGAAGAGTATTATTCTAACTCATTTGACTACTACAAAAAAGCATTGAACATAAATAATAAAAGTATAAAAATAAAAAGGTTTATCAAATATCTTCAGATAGTAAAAAGACTTCCGCCTTCTTCTAATTAGAAGTATATATTTAATTGAAAATAGTTTTTAATGATTTATTTTTTATAGCCTTTATCTTAAAGGGGCTTCTGATATACTTACCTTTATATCATCTAATTTATTAGCTTCAGTATTTTTTAAGTGAAGTGCCTTTCTTATATATTCGGCAACTGCCTCATTGTTTTCTACTTTTGAGCCTATTATTATTTCTTTTATATAATTAGTATTTTCATTAAAAAGTTTTATATAATCAATATAAAGTTTTTTATTATCATTGTCAATTAATATTTCATCAGACTTATAATCATTTGTTACAAGCATTCTAAGTTCCTGTTCTTCAAAGAATGCTTCATGCTTTATTATGTATTTTATGTTTTCAAATAAATAGCTGTATAATTGATTTTTAATATTTTTATAAATTTCATTATTTTTTGGGTCTTCTATTTGTTTTTTAATTTCTCTTGTATAATGAAATATTTTTGAAAATGCATATTTAATAATGTCTTCTTTTTTATCATCTTCTTTTAACTCTGCTTTATAATCATCATTATTCAAATCATCTAAATCAATAATATTACTTGCATATTTAGATTTTTCTTTATTATAAACAAGCTGATTTTCTTTTTCATTATAATAAAGCACCCAGTATAGATTTCTTTTATTTTCTTGGAATTTTTCTTTATTAATTTCTTCATTCATTGAAATTTTATTATTTTCTATTTTTAACTTAAATTCATAATAATAAGGCGAAGTATATGAATTGTTAAAATATTTATTATCTAAAACCAAACATACGCCTGTAGCTTCTTTATTTTCTTTTTTCCCGTATAGTCTAAACATTGTGAGCGAGTCTTTATTCCTTGAATATGATGTCTGAAGAGTTAAAGCTTTTTCATCATTTTCTATTTGTATATCTATATTATTTTTATTTAAAATACTTTCTAAAATTTTACCTTCTTTATGGTCATTGGCAGTTGTGATATTATTTATTCTTATATTTCCGCTTTCTTTTGTATTTTCTTTAACATTTAACAATAAAGTGAGAATATACAAAGAAGTGTAATGTGATATTTCTATATTATTATTTTCTTCTTCAGTATCAAAAGTTAAAAGTTTAAGTAAAAAATATTCGTATAGCAAAAGATATTTGATATTTTCTTTAAGCTCATCATCAAAATTTTTACTCTCTTCAAAACGAGAAATTAAATTTGTTATTGGTTCATTATACCATAATTCATTATTTTTTATATCAACTATAAATTTAAATAACTTTTCAATATTAGTATATTCTTCAAATAATTATAATATTTTTATTATATATATATTATTATCTTGATTAATTTTAAAAAAACTTCTTAAATCTTCTATAGCGTTTTCATTTTTTAAATATACTTTACAAATGCTTTTCAGAAAGTATGCATATTTGTTGTTATTATTTAATTTTATAACTTTATTGTAATATTCTATGGCACTATTATATTTTTTTAAATCATATTGACATCCTGCCATTAAATAATAAGCATGTTCATTTTTAGGATTTAATTCAATCACTTTATTAATATATATTATTGCATCTTCATATTTTTTTAAAATTACTTTTGAATATGCTATGTTATAATAAGCTCCTTCTTCTTTAGGATTTAATTCAATCACTTTATTAAAATATTCTATGGCTTCAATATAATTTTCTAATTCTATTTTTATAAGTCCTATATTATAATAAGCTCCTTCTTCTTTTGGGCTTAATTCAATCACTTTATTAAAATATTTTATAGCCTCATCATAATTTTTTAATTCAAATTGACATCTTCCTATATTAAAATATGCATCTTCATAAGTTGGGTTTAATTCTATTGCTTTATTTAAATTTATAATAGCTTCTTCATATTTTTCAATATCAAATAAGATAATACTTTTTTCAAAATATGTTCTATCTATATTTGGATTTAATTTTATTGAAATATCAAAATCTTTTAATGCTTCTTCGTACATTTTTAAATATGATTTTGAAAGTCCTCTATTAAAATATGCTTTTTCATAATTTGGATTTATTTCTATAAGTTTATTTAAAATTTCTATAGAAGTATTATAATCTTTTAAGTCAAAATAGCAGTTTGTTTTTAGAGAATATGCTTCTTCATCTTTATTATCTTTTTCAATGGCTTCATCGCATAGCTTTATTGCTTCTTCATAATTTTTTTCTTCTATTAATTTTTGTATTTTTTCTTTTGATTCTTCAGTCATAAATAATCCAAAATATTTTAAGTTTTACATCTATTTTATTATAAAGCATTATAAAAATATTAAAACAATAATAAGGAAAGTATATGAATTATTAAAATATTTATTATCCAAAAATTTTATATATTACATTACACTATTTATAATATCTTTTAATTCATTAAAATCAATAATTACATTAGGATAATTACTATCTAAAACAAAATAAACCAATTCAATATTCTCTTTTTCAAAATTAAAATATAGCTCAACTTGATTAAAAATCATTTCTTTTTTTGTTTTTGACTCTATATTCGATAGAATTTTTTCTCTAAGTTTTAAAGAGCTATGTATATCGTCTTTAAATGCATCAATAGTTTTATTCATTTTTTTCATAATATTATTTTTTGTATTTTTGCTTTTAGTTCTTCAGTCATAAATAATCCAAAATATTTTAAGTTTGAAATCTACTTTAATTATAAAGCATTATGAAAATATTAAAACAATATATAATTGTATTACTGATGTTTAAAAAATTACTGTATAAATAAAATATTATCTTTAATAGAAATTTCTATTAAAAGTAGCTTGAAATTCTTAAAAAATATTAATATAATAGCAATCGTGTGTTTTTTATAAGTTTTTTAAATCTTATATTTTATCATAATAGAATAAGGAGTTGCAAAATGGCTTCAGTAATTATAGTAGGCACTCAATGGGGTGATGAGGGTAAGGGTAAAATAGTGGATTATCTTGCCGAAAACTGCGAATATGTTGTTCGTTCTCAGGGAGGAAGTAATGCAGGTCATACCGTTGTAGTTGATAATGTGAAATATAAATTAAGACTTTTACCTTCTGGTATACTTTATAACGATAAAGTTTGCGTTATAGGAAACGGAGTTGTTATAGAGCCTAAGGTTTTTTTAAGCGAAATAGATGCTCTTGCAGAGAAGAAAGTTAATATATCCAATCTTAAAATTTCTAATAGGGCTCATGTGTTAATGCCTTATCATAAACTTCTTGATGAGCTTCAGGAAGAGGATCTCGGAGAAAATAAACTAGGAACTACTAAAAATGGTATAGGTCCTTGCTATATGGATAAATCCAGCCGTTTGGGTATAAGAATAGTTGATTTGATGAATAAAGAAGTTTTTGCTAAAAAATTAAAGTTTAATCTTGAGCTAAAAAATAAACTCCTTAAAAAAGTTTATAATAATGACGGTTTTAATTATGATGAACTTTTAAAAGAATATTTAGAATATGCTGAGAGATTAAAACCTTATGTTGCTGATACTACTACAATATTAAATAAAGCTATTAAAGAGAAAAAAAATATATTATTTGAAGGAGCTCAGGCTACTATGCTTGACTTAGATCATGGTACTTATCCTTTTGTAACATCATCTTATCCAGCTGCAGGAGGAGCCTGCACTGGTTCTGGAGTAGGTCCTAGAAAGATTGATAATGTTATAGGAGTAGTTAAGGCTTATTCTACAAGGGTTGGAGAAGGACCTTTCCCATCAGAGCTTCATGATGATATAGGTCAGGCTATAAGAGATAAAGGCGGGGAGTACGGTACTGTTACTGGAAGACCAAGAAGATGCGGCTGGCTTGATGCCTGCGTTGTAAAATATGCATCTTATGTGAACGGACTTGATTCTATTGCTGTAACTAGACTTGATATATTAGATGATTTGGATAAATTAAAAATATGCGTTGCCTACAAATATAATGGCGAGATATTGGAAGGGTATCCTGCTGATTTGGATATACTTTCAAAAGCAGAACCTGTATACGAAGAGTTTGAAGGCTGGAAAACTAGCACTAGAGAAATTAGAGAATATGATAAGCTCCCAGAAAATGCTAAAAAGTATTTAAAAAGATTAAGCGAAGTAATAGAAACTGATATTTCTATAGTATCTGTCGGAGCAAGCAGAGAAGAGACTATAATAGTTAAGAAGATTTTTTGATACTAATTATTTATAATATATAAATATTAAAAAGCCTGTGTTTATTTTTTATAAATGCGGGCTTTTTTGTATATATTAGGTTAAAGTAAATATTTTTTACTTATTTTTGATAACCTAATGTATAATTATAATCTAATGTAGTAAATGTATCATAATAATATAAAAATATGATATTTTAAGTAAATTTTTTGTAAAATTATAGTAAAATATATTGACAAAATCTGCTTTTAGGCTATACTTATAATTGTAAAGATAATTTACAAGAACATATGAAAACAAATTAAAAGGAGATTTTACTATGACTAAAAAATTATTTGCTTTATTAATAACTTTGACTATTATTTCTACTTCAAGTGCTTTTGCTGATTGGATAGTTCCAGCTTCTTCACTTCCTCAAAACGCTAGAAGCTTTATACAAAGAGTTTATCCTGATGCACAAATATGGAAAGCAGAGAGAGATGACGGAAAATTTGAAGTAAAATTATCAAACGGTTCTAAAATAGACTTTTTGTATAATGGAGAATGGAATAGTATAGACGGTAAATATAATACAGTTCCTTTTAGTGTTTTACCTCAAACTGTAGCAAACACTATAAAAAATACTTATCCTAATGCTGTAATAATAGAGGCAGAAAAAGAATGGGGTAATTACAAAGTAAAATTAAATAACTTTATGGAATTATTTATAACTTCTGACGGACAGTTAATGGGACAGAAATTTGACGACTAATTGTATATATATATTTTATTAATTAAAGAGAGGGTTTTTTAATAGCCCTCTTTTTTTATAAAAATTAAGCGGCAAAAAAGTTATTTTTAAAATACGTATTAAATGTATGCTAATACCCAAAAAATTGGCTAAAAATGCAGTTCTTTCACCGAAGGTGTACAGCGTATGGTTCTTTTATACCAATAAAAGAGCTGGGGGTGCGGCACGACTGTGTGCTTCGCAGCAAAGCCCTTCAAATATTTTAAATTAAAAAATTAATTTTTGACAAATTGTAATAGTTTAGGTATATATATAAGATTTTATTCTACGTGCATTGAATATTATCATAAAATTAAAAAAGCTTGGAGTTAGAATAAATTTTAAAACTTTAATCCGCACCCTTTATGGTTTCATATAATAGTTATTTGTATAGAAATCTCTTTATTTTCTTGGTAGGATTTTTAATAAACTCCTCTTCTTGAATAGTAAAACCTGATATTCTTCCAAACTCTGGAAGCATTTTATTAACTTCTATTCTATTTTTTTCTATTAGCTTATTAATATCTTCATCGCTTAAACTCTCAGCCTTAACTCTTTCATTATCCAAATATATAAGAGCATGAAGTTTGTTATCTCTTTGTACAACTAAAGATTCTGCAATATAAGGCATAGTATTTAATTTACTTTCAATCTCTTCAGGATAAATATTTTGTCCGCTTGCTCCAAGAAGCATGTTTTTACTTCTTCCTCTTATAAATATCCTGTTATTCTCTCCAAGCACTCCCAAATCTCCAGTTCTAAGCCAGCCGTCTTTTGAAAGTACATCAGCAGTAGCTTTATAGTTTTTATAATATCCCTGCATAACATTCTCACCTCTTACCATTATCTCTCCTACTTCTCCTTCTTTTTCGGCATCGATTTTTACTTCAAGTGTATCAATTATGCATCCGCAGCTTCTAGCCACATGCTTATTCCAAGGTCCGTAGCTTATTAAAGGTCCGCATTCAGTCATTCCGTATCCTACTGTAAATTTAAAACCTATATCCATAAGAAACTTTTCAACATCAGCATTCAAGGCACTTCCTCCTATGATAAGCTCATAAAAATTGCCTCCAAAAGCCTCAGTTAAATTATTCCTTATTTTTGATTTTAATAAAGATGATAATATAGGAAGTTTTAAAAGTTTTGATATTAAAGGTTTTTCTATAGTAGGAAGTATTTTTTTTATATATATTTTTTCTATAATAAGAGGAACCATAAGTATAAGATTTGGTTTTACTTCGCTGAATGCCTTTAATAAAATATTCGGACTAGGTATAGCATTAAGCATATATATGCAAGCTCCCTTAGAAAAAGGAAATAAAAAGTCAAATAAACAGCCAAATACATGAGCAAGAGGAAGAAAAGAAAGTATATGATCATTTGCCTTTACTGGCATATTGGCTATGGCAAATCTTATATTAGCTGAAAGAGAATTATGATTGAGCATAACACCTTTGCTAAATCCAGTAGTACCAGAAGTGTAAATTATAGTAGCTAAAGTATCATTTTCGAATATTGTAAGATTAAAAGTATCTTTACTTAAATCATTTATCTCTATATCATTAAAAATATTTTCTTTTTTATTATTTTTAGTATCTTCATCTTCTTCTTTTTGAACAAAAGTATCAAAGTTTTCCAAATAAAAAGCCTTGTTCAGTAAGGATAATGTATTGCTGTCAATGGCTTCTATTATACGTTTGTCTGCAAAAATGAATTTAGAACCTGAATCTTTTATAATTGAAGCAATATCTTCTTTTGAGAAATCCACTAATATAGGCACAACAACTGCCCCATAACTTACTATTGAAATATATGTTAAAGCCCAGTTAACAGAATTAGCCCCGCATAAAGCTATCTTCTCTCCTTTATGAATATCCAGCTTTTTAAATGCTGTATGTATTTTTAATATGTTTTTAGCAACATCCGAGTATTTTAATATATTATCTGTACCATAATCAGCTAATGCATTTATATCCCAATTTTCTTTGATAGTATTTAGAATATAATCGCTTAATCTCTCTTTAATCATGTTTTTCTCCTAGTATTTATAATATATATTATAGTAATTTTAGAAGATATTAGCAACATATCTGAACATAAAAACCGCATGGCATATATTTGATATTATAAGAAGCGAATAAAATAAAGGCAGAAATAAAGTATATCTTTTATTAGATTCATACATAGCAAGTCTATAAAAAACCATAGCTACAGTAAGAAGCAAAAAACCAGTAAGATAAAGTATAGCCCCATATTCTCCTGCCGCAGATGAAATCTTTGATATTGCTATAAGCCATACCCAATTTAATATAAGATAGTATATAGTCTCAGTAGCATCTCGCCATCTGTATCCAAATACACTTCTTAAAGTTATACCAAGTACACAAAGTCCAGTAATAATTCCAAAGAAACTCCATCCCCAGCCGTTTTTTAATAGTATGAGACAAGGCGGTATATAAACTCCCCATATCATCATAATAAAAAATGCATGCGAAAGTATATAAAAAACTTTTTTGGCCTTATTATTAAATGGAAAAAAATGATATATAGCGTTAATTATATAAAATATGATAAGAAAACTTGAATAAAGAGAAAAAGATGTTATTTCTCTTGCTGTATTGGAATTGATAATCAAAAGCACCAAAACAGCTACAGCAGAACTTGCACATATTATGCATATAATAGCACATATGGCAGACACAGATGTTCTTATATTATTATTTTTTTTAACACTATCCATAATAGAATATATATTAACTCTTATTTATAATAAAGTAAATGGTGATTTGTAACTATATAGTGAAAATAAATTAAAAATATATTAAATCCATTCATAAAAAATTATAAAATATGTATTGCATGTATTACAAAATTTAAAGAATACTTGGGTGGGTGCTATAATAACAGTTAAAGCTAAAGAATAAAAAACATTCATAAATAACAGATAAAATTAAAAAATTTAAATGGTGGGAGTTAGAATAGATTTTTAAATTTTACTAAAAAGTGAACCCGCCCAAAGCGTTATTTAAATTTAAAACTTTTCTCCACGCACGCAGAGCCGATTTTTATAATACAGATTGATTAATAATTCTAATTTTTATTATTTATTAGAATCGATTAACCGTGCGTTGAATAATATTACAAAATTAAAAAATGCTTGGGTGGGCAGTCAGAACAACAGTAAAAGTAAAGATATAAAAACAATCTAAAATAGCAGTATAATATTAAATATTTATATGGTGGTAGTGAGAAGAAATAAAAAATTATACTTTGACATTTATAAAGTATTTAATTATAATATATATATGGAAAAGAAATTTAATACTAATCAAATAAAATATTTTAATCCTTTGAATGATTATTTTATAAGATACCTATTTACTGATAAGGGAAGCAGTGAATCTATACTTTTGGATTTTATTAATTCTATAATGATTAATGCTAATATGAAGACTTTCCGTTCTTTAGAAATACTTACGCCATTTAATTTGAAGAGAAATAAAAATTTAAAAGAGACTATAGTCGATGTCAAATGTATTACTCAAAATGGTTCTGTTGTTATTATAGAAATACAATTACAAGGCAATTCAAGATTTCCAGAGCGTATACTTTATTATTGG
>NZ_CASEGO010000096.1 GCF_949287625.1 uncultured Brachyspira sp.
TCATAGGTATTCCTTTTGTTTATTTCTAGCAATTTAAATTATAAGGAATACCTTCTTTTTTTAAACTAAAAGTGTGCAATATCTATGGCTCTTAAACAATATAAAAAAAATTACAATGCTGTAAATAAAATGATTTTAAGTTATAATGAATAATCAAAAATATAGAGAGTATATTTTATGAATATATTAGTCAGTGCCTGCCTTTTAGGTGTAAAATGCAGATATGACGGAAGAGATAATGAAGTTTGTCATTTATATAAACTCATATCTAAAGGATATAATCTTATACCAATATGCCCTGAGCAATTAGGAGGGCTTTCTACTCCAAGAGAGCCGTCAGAAATTGTTGAAGGTAAAGTCATTAATAAATGCGGCAAAGATGTTACTAATGAATTTATAAAGGGTGCTGAAGAAGCATTAAAATTAGCAAAATTATATAATGCTGAATTAGCCATATTAAAAGAGAGAAGTCCTTCATGCGGATTTGGAGAAATATATGACGGCACTTTTAATAAGGTATTGATAAATGGTAACGGTATTTGTGCTGATTTACTCTTTAATAATAATATAAAAATTATAGGCGAGTGTAAAATAAAAGAATATTTTGAATTATAGTATATTGAATTATTTATTTTATCTTATATAATTAAATTATGTATTTACTAGAATTTGATGAGATACCAAAAGAAGTTATTTGGGGAGGCACTTCATTAGCTTCCATATATTCAAAACCTTTTGATAAAAATAAAACAATAGGTGAGAGTTGGGAAATTTGTGATTTACCTAATGATAATAGTATAGTATCTAATGGTGAACTTAAAGGAAAAACTTTATCGTATTTGGTAAAAGAATACGGCAGTGAGCTTTTAGGAACAAAGTGTAAAGAAGATTATTTTCCTCTGCTAATAAAACTTATAGATGCAAGAGATAAATTATCTATACAAGTACACCCTGATGAAGAATATGCTAATAAAAGGCATAATAAACATGGCAAAAATGAGATGTGGTATGTTGCTGATGCATTAGATAATGCTGAGCTTCTTATAGGGTTAAAAGAAAATATTACTAAAGAAGATTTAAAGAGAGCTTTGCTTAATAGGGAAAATATAGAAGATAAATTCAATTATTTTCATATAAAAAAAGGAGATGCTTTTTATATACCAAGCGGCTGTATACATGCTATATTAGGAAATGCCGTTATAGCAGAGATACAAACTCCAAGCGATGTTACATATAGGCTCTATGATTGGAATAGGCTTGATAAAAATGGAAAATCTAGGGAACTTCATATAGAAGATTCTTTTAATGTTATAAAAGATATTAATGCTTTTAATTTGAAATCTGCTAAACATAACAAATTTAAAGATAAGTCATTAGAAATTAATACAGTGTTTTCTAATGAATACTTTACAGTAGAAGAATATATTGTTAATGGGCAGTATTCTTCCAAACCTACTAAAGAAAGTTTTGAAATAATTATGGTTATTGATGGAAATGGTTCTATAGAATCAGATATTCCAAATAATATTATTAACCTTAATATTGGAAAAACTGTTTTGGTACCAGCTAGTTTGGGAAATTATATAATAAATAGCAGTAATGGCATAAAATTTCTGAGGATAACTGTATAATATGAGCGATATTATTATAGAATTAAAAGATGTTTACAAGACTTTTGGACCTCAAAGAGTACTTAATGGTGTTAATCTTAAGGTTAATAGAGGAGAGACTTTATCTGTTATAGGAAATTCAGGATGCGGTAAGAGTGTGCTTATAAAACATTTAATAGGTTTGCTTCAGCCTGATTCTGGAACTATTGTTGTAGATGGGTATGATATTAATAAAATTTCTGATAATGAACTTACAGAAGTAAGAAAGAAATTTGCTATGGTGTTTCAAGGTGCTGCATTATTCGATTCTTTAAATGTATATGAAAATGTAAGTTTTGGGCTTAGAAGAATAAAAAAAGATATGCCTGAAGATAGAATAAAAGTAAAAGTAGCAGAAGTTCTTGAAATGGTAGGTATGCCGAATATAGAACATAAAATGCCTTCTGAGTTATCAGGGGGTATGAAAAAACGTGTAGGTTTGGCACGTGCTATTGCTATGGATCCTCAAATACTTCTTTATGATGAGCCTACAACTGGACTAGATCCTGTAATGTCTAGGGTTATAGATGATTTAATAGTAAAGATGCAGTCTATTCTTAATGTTACAAGCATTGTTATAACTCATGATATGACTAGTGTATTTAGAATGTCTGACAGAGTTGTTATGCTTTATAAGGGGCAGATTATTGAGGGAGGAGATCCTGATCATTTGGGAGAAACAGAAAATCCGCATTTGAAATTCTTTTTTATGAGCAGTATAGCAAAAAAAGGTGAAGATATAGAAAGCATAAGACCAAAAGATTAATTCATTTTTTATATATAATTTTTAGGATAAGGAAAACTATTATGAAAAATAAAGTAAAATTAGGTATATTTTTTATTATAACATTAGTACTATTTGTGGGTGCTATAATCTTACTTGGTAAGATAAAATTAAAAGGCGATGGATACAGACTTTATGTAGATTATGTATTTATAGGCGATTTGCAGGAAAACGGTAAGGTATCATACAGAGGCGGCGGTATACAGATAGGTTTTATTGAAAAAATAAGTATTAATCCAGATGGTACTATTAGAGTAACTTTATTTATAACAGATAAAACTGTTGTAATACCTGAAGGAACAAAATTTTCTATACAGACAGTTGGTTTAGGACTTGGAGAGAAGTATATAATGGTATCTCCCCCTGCTGTTACTACCACAGGTATGACAAGCATAGCAGCTGGCAGTGTAATAAAGGGTGTAGAACCATTTAGTATAGAGACTACATTGGGCTCTATTGGCGATATAGGAAAAGATTTGAATTTTCAGGAGTTTTCATCAGTAATAACTAATTTGGCACAGACTATAAATATGATAGCTGATATTATAGGTACTAATGAAATAACTATAACAAAAGCTATCTCAAATGTTAATGATAGTTTAGCTAATATTAATAATATAACTAGGGATTTATCTTATATTATTTCGGACGTTGAAAACGGCAAAGGTACTGCAGGAGCTGTAATGAAAGATCCTACTTTGCAGACTAATATTAATGAAATAATAAACAATATGAGAATATTTAGTGAAAAATTAAGAGATAACCCTTCAACTTTACTATTTAGAGAAACAGAAAAGAAATAATAGGGGGATATAATGATAGATGATATTATAACATTAATTATGAAAGGTATTTCTAGCAGCAAAGAAACACCTAAATCATCACTATCAGAAAAAGAGATAGAATACAATAATATATTAAAAGAAATAAATGGGATTCCAAAATCTAAATTAAATAAATGCTTAAAATCTGCAGAAAAAATAGCTGTAAAAGCAGGTAAATATTCTTTAAAATATTTTGGCTGTCCTAAAAGTATATCCAAGAAAGGAAAAACGGATCTATTTACAGAAGTTGATTTAAAAAATGAAAAGATTATCAGAGAATATTTATTAAAATGCTATCCGAAATTTGGTTTTTATGGGGAAGAGTCAAGTGCTTCAGATAGTTCTGAAAAAAAGAAATTTACTTGGATAGTAGATCCTATAGATGGAACTAGCAACTTTGTACATGGATATCCATTTTATTGTGTATCAATAGGTCTTGCTTATAAAGGTATACCTATACTTGGTGTTGTTTATGCTCCTTTAACCAACACAGTTTATAAGGCACATATTAAATCTAAGGCTTATAAAAATGACAAGGTTATTAGAGTAAGCAGCAGCGATAAACTAATAGAATCAATGATAATAACAGGTTTTTATTATAATGCCAGCGTAGATGATGACTTCTTGCATGACAGAATGGTAGATTTTGCTAATATGGTAAAAAGAACTCTAGCATTAAGACGTGATGGTTCTGCTGCACTTGATATATGTATGGTAGCTGAAGGTGCTGCAGACGGATTTTTTGAATATGGTCTTTCACCTTGGGATATATGTGCTGGTATAGTTATACTAAAACGTGCAGGCGGAATGGTAAGCAATATAAATATGAAAGAATATGATATTTTCTCAAAAAAACAATTTATAGCAAGTAATAAAAAAATTCACAAAGAAATGATAAAGGTACTTGAATAAGTTTTTAATAGGTATAAAATAGGAACGATAAAAAAACAATAAAAGAGAAGGAATGTTTTATGGTAGAAGGAAAAAGAGGTAAGGTTGTTCAGGTTGTAGGTTCTACCCTAGATGCTGAGTTTGAAGAAGGACATCTTCCTGCTATATTAAATGCACTTTATATAGATAAAGAAATAGAAGGTGTTCAAAGACATATAATCTGCGAAGTTCAGCAGCATTTAGGAGGCGGAAGAGTAAGAGCTATAGCTTTGGAGTCTACAGATGGTATATCTAGGGGCGATGATATATTTGATACAGAAAATCATATAATGGTGCCTGTAGGAACTGAAACTATAGGAAGAATTTTTAATGTATTGGGTCAGACAGTTGATAAGGGAGAGCCGCTAGAGGCAAAAGAGTATAGATCTATACATGCAGCCCCTCCAAAATTTGAAACTTTAGAGCCTAAACTTGAAATTTTTGAAACAGGTATTAAGGTAATAGACTTATTAGCCCCATATATTAAAGGCGGTAAAACAGGTCTTTTCGGAGGTGCTGGAGTAGGTAAAACTGTTCTTATAATGGAGCTTATACATAATATAGCAAGCGAGCATGGCGGTTATTCAGTGTTTGCTGGTGTTGGTGAAAGAACAAGAGAAGGTAATGACTTATGGTCTGAAATGAAGAAATCTGGAGTTATTAATAAAACTTGTCTTGTTTATGGTCAGATGAATGAGCCTCCTGGAGCAAGACTTAGAGTAGCATTGACTGCATTGACTATGGCGGAATATTTTAGAGATTCAGCAGGTCTTGATGTACTATTATTTATAGATAATATATTCAGATTTACTCAGGCTGGAAGTGAAGTATCAGCACTTCTTGGGCGTATGCCTTCAGCAGTAGGTTATCAGCCTACATTGGCAACTGAGATGGGAGGTCTTCAAGAGAGAATTACATCTACTAGAAACGGTTCTATTACATCTATACAGGCTGTTTATGTACCTGCTGATGACCTTACAGACCCAGCACCTGCTACAGCATTTACTCACCTTGATGCTACTACTGTATTATCAAGAGAAGTTAGTGAAAAAGGTATATATCCAGCAGTAGATCCTCTAGCTTCAACAAGCAGAATATTAGATCCTAATATCTTAGGTCAGGAGCATTATGATACTGCAAGAAGAGTTCAGCATATACTTCAAAGATATAGAGATTTGCAGGATATTATTGCTATACTTGGTGCTGATGAGCTTTCAGAAGAGGATAAATTGGTGGTATCTCGTGCTAGAAAAATAGAACAATTTTTAAGTCAGCCTTTCTTTGTTGGGGAGCAGTTTACAGGTCTTCAGGGAAGATATGTTAAATTAGAGGATACTATTAGAAGTTTTAAAGGTATTTGCAACGGTGATTATGATGATTTGCCAGACCAAGCATTTAGATTTGTAGGATCTATAGAAGAAGCTGTTTCAAAAGCTAAAACTATGAGTAATTAATACATTATTACTGCTAAATAATAATAGTATTATACCGATAGTTTAAATAGTATTCAAAATATTTTATAGGTTGTATAGTATGCTTTTTCAAGTAAATGAAGATAAACTAAAAAAAAGATTAAAATTTTATATGCCGATATCATTTTTGATTGTGGCTGTAATTGCAGTTGGTTCATATTCTGTATTACTAAAAACAATTTATCAGCAATCAAGTTCATTAAGGGCATATGTATATATATTTATACTTTTTTTAGCTTTGTTTGTAGCTGTAAGTATGTTTTTTGACTGCTTAAAAGTAGAAGAAGGAAAATCTATACCTTTAGGTAAAATATATGTATTAAAATCTGGTTTGGCCGTTGTTCTAGTAGCGATTCTTTCATATACTATATATATACTAGATGGCAGTATTACTTTATTTGAAATAGTTAATATACGGCTTATAATGGTAATATTTTTGATTACTATAGCGATGACTGTTTCATCGATATTTTTTAATATATTAGTAAGACCATTATATAAAAAGACTGGCAGAAAAGAGTATTATCTGCCTATGGTATATAGCTTTCTGCCTGTTTCTATGGCTACTATGATATTTATTGTTACATTAATTAATGGTTTGCATTACAGATCAGAGTTAATTTATGATAAGCAGCATGATATGATGTTAAAAAAAGATTATGCTAATGATTTTGTTAATAATTTTTATGACGGTATGTCTAAATATGTTACTGCTGCAGATAATATATCCGCATATATGGATATTTTACTAGGCGATATTTATACATTAGATAATTATGTGGGAATATTGTCCTCCTATCTAAGCACAAGATATGCTAATGATCATAATATTTCCGGATTTTCTATTTTTATAAGAGATTTTGAAAATATTAACATATCTCTTAATACTGAGGGTATGAATAATTTAGCTATAGAGTGGAAATATGATGTAAATAATTTAGTTACAATAAGCACTAATATCAGACCTAATCTCTCTGGAAATAATTTGGCAAAAATATATGGCGGTACTAATTCTATAGTTGATATTATACCTAATTCAGATGTATTTTATATTTATGAGCCTATTATTTTAAATGATAAAAATATTGGTTTGATTAGTTTAGAAGTTAGAAGTTCAGTTTATCAGGATATATTAAGTGATATAACTTTTAAAAATAATTTGGATATTTTTATAACAGATGATTTATATGTTATAAAGGCTTCAAATAATCCTGCAGCTTTAGAAACTATGCAGAGAGATTTGGATAATGCTGTTGTTTCTGCCGATATTAAAGATGTTGGGAATAATAATTATAAAAATAATATTAGTAATGTTAAAATTATTCCTATAAAAAATACAAACAAGTTTGCAATTAAATATTCAGTATTTGATAATTTATATATTATTAATTTATGGCAGCAAAATAATGCTCATAATAATCAATTGTTTAGAGAAACTATTATAAAATCATCAGTAGCAATTTATTTAGGATTATTAGCATTTTTAATAGTAATACTTGCTTTAATTCTTTCTTTAAGAAAAACTCTTGTATTTGCTAAAAATGTTTCTGATTCTATTAGTGAGGGTGATGGAGATTTAACTATAAGACTGCCTGTTATTAGTAATAATGAATCAGGGGAATTGGTTCACTCTTTTAATAAATTCTTAGATAAAGTAAAAAATATTATTGTAAGTGTAAAAAACAATGCTTATACTTTAACCGGAAATATTCAGAACATGAGAGCTTCTATTAGTATTAGTATAAGCGATTTTAATACTATATATGAAGAATTTAAAACAGAGCTTGAAAATTCTAATAAAATAGCTGAATCTTCTGCAAATGCTGCTAGAGTAAGTTTTATGCAGAGAACTAGATTTACAGCAGTTAATGAAACAGTTCAGTTATTATTAGAAAATATCAATGATATTAACAATAAAATGAAACTTCAGTCTGAAGCGGTTTCAAAAACTAGTAGTTCTGTTCAACAGATGATGGCAAATATTGTTACTGTAAGCCATGGAGCTACAAAAGCAAATGATTATGCTAAAATACTTTATACAGAAGCTCAGGACGGAAGCAATATAGGTGAATCTGTTGTGGATTCTATTCAAAGTATTAAAGAATATTCTAAACAGATTACAAATATTACTCAGGTTATACATAATATTGCTGAGCAGACAAACCTTTTGGCTATGAATGCGGCAATAGAGGCGGCACATGCAGGTGAGCATGGAAGAGGATTTACAGTTGTTGCTGATAAAATTAGAAAATTGGCAGAAGATACAGGTGAGAACTCTAAAATAATTAATGAAATTATTGAAGAAACTACTCAGGCTATAGATAAAACTGTATCTTTAGCTTTTAGAAGTTCTGAATCTATGGAAAAGATTTTGGAAGGTTCTAATACTCTTGCTGATTTAATAGCTACTATATCAGGTGCTAATGATGAGCTTGATATAGGAAGACGTGAAATTTTAATGAATATTACTAACTTGAATAATATTACAGAAGATGTTCAGGAGCTTTCTATTAAACAAATGCAGATGAGTTCGGCTGTTAGTCAGAATATATCAAGTGTTGATAAATTGGCTGAAGATGTTGTTAATGTTGTTAATGCTACAGAAAGCGATATGAAAGAGCTTGTAAACTCTATAGAGAATGTTTCTAATCTTTCTACTACAAGCAGTAATAATATGGAAGTTATGGATAAGAGAATTAAAGAACTTCAATATATATTCTTGCAGTTATATAAATTGGTTATATCATTTAAAACTGAAAAGACTGAGGAAGAGATTGCTAAGGATAAAGTAAAAACAGCTACTGTAGATAAAGCAAGATTAAAATTAGAACGTAAGGCAGAAAAACAAAGAGTTAAAGAAGAGAAAAGAAGATTAAAAGAGTTGAGAAAGGAAAGTAATAGAGTAAAAAATAAATAATTTATAATAACCTAGTTTCATTATGAAAAGAATTAGTATTTTTGTATTGATATTTCAGCTATTACTCTTTAGTATAGTTTTCTCTGAAATAAGCCATAAGTTTTACTGGAATTTGGAGAAAGGTAAAAGAATAGAATCTGTTAAAACTGCTGATGTTGAATATTATGAGAATGGAATATTAAGAAGTACATATAAAGAAAGAAATATTGTTGATTTAACAGTGATTGCCATTGCTCCTAAAGGCGGATACAGAGTTAGCGGAGTATTTAAAATTTTCAGAATGATGAAAGGTGAAAAAGTTTTTCATCTTGATGAAGAGTATACGAGCGATTTTATTATACATACTAATGGTAAATTTGAAGTGCCTTATAATTATTTTATGCCTAATGTAAGGCATGTTCCTACTTTTCCAGATAATGAAATTAAACTTACAGAATCTTGGAACAGAGAATCTATTGAAATCATTAAAGTAAATAATGCCCCTAATCTTACTATGGCATTATCAGCTGATTATTTATTTGCAAATATTGAAACTAATGATGACGGAAGAAGAAATGCTGTTATACAATATCATATTATGACAGATAAAGATTTACTTCAGGCTGGGCTTTCAAGAAAAGGCTATCCGGAAAGAATATACGGATTTAATTATGGTACTTTTCTTTGGGATATGGAAAAAAACATTCCAGTATCTCAGCAGGAAAGATATCAAATATTATTCGGATACGGCAGAGAATTATCATATGCAAGTCTTCAGTATAAAATGAATATCATAAGCACATATAAAATTTATGACTCTATTACTAAGGAAGAAGAAGATTACAATAGAAAAAAATTAGAAAATGATTTGTATGATGATGATAATGTTACTATAGATACGGTTCCTGAAGGATTGGTTGTAAGACTTGGAGAGATTTTATTTGATACTGATTCTTATACATTAAAACCAGAAGCAAAAAATACTATAGACAACATTGTAAAAGCTATTAAGGAAACTTATCCAGACAGAGAAATTATAGTTGAAGGACATACTGATAACACTGGAAGAAAAGAATATAATCAGGAATTATCAGAAAAAAGAGCAAAATCTGTAGCAGATTATATACTTCCTAATCTTGATCATGATAAATTATCTTATAAAGGTCTTGCTGATGAAGAGCCTATAGCTTCTAATGATACAGCAGATGGAAGACAAAAAAATAGAAGAGTTGATATCATAATAAAATTAAGATAATAATTTTTATATCTTCTTAAAAGAAATTATTTTTTATTTTATTTTTTTACTTATAATTAAAAAAATTAATTATAAATTATTTCTTTGCCTATAAACTTATCAGTAAATACACCATTATTATATACTTTATTTCCGCGTACTATAGTAGTTAATACTTTACCGCCTCTACTGAAACCTATATAAGGAGACCAGCCTGCTTTAGTAATTATATCTTTTTCTTCTATTATAGAATGGTCTTTAATATCTACTATTACTAAATCGGCATCATAATTTTCTTTTAACATGCCTTTATTTTTTATAGCGAATATTTTTGAAGCATTTTCACTCATAATCTTAGTTAATAATTTCAAATCCATTGTGCCGTCATTTACTTTGTTTAGCATTAGTTCTAATGAATGCTCTACAGAAGGTACTCCGAAAGTAAGTTTTTCTAATTTTTCACTTATCAAATGAGGAGCATGATCTGTTGCTATAGTATCTATTGTAGAATCTAATATTGCTTTTAACAATGCTTTATTATCAGATTTTTCTCTCAATTCTGGCTTCATTCTCAAAAGCATTTTATTTCTTTCATTTTTATTAACATCTTCAGTATTTAAAAATAAATGATGAGGTGCAGCTTCTCCATAGATTATCATTCCAGAATCTTTTGCTTTTTTTAATGAATTGATTTCGCTTTCTAATGATATATGACATAAATATAATGGTGTTTTCGTTTTTTTAGCTATTTCTATTGCTTTGTCAGCCATTTTGTCTTCTGCATGTACTGTAACTATTTTAGAACTTTCAAATAGTTTTTCTAATATTTTATCATCTTCTACGAGCATATTTCCTGTTGATGCATTAAAAAATATTTTTGTTGAGGCAGCATCATTAATAATATCTTTTATATCATCACTATTATCTGCTTTGCTTCCGCCAAAATGAAAACCATAATCAACATACGATTTTCCTATCATCATATTTTTTTTGGCAATTAGATTCTCTTTTGTGATAGTATTTGGTATAGTATTGGGCATATCCAAAAAAGAAGTAACTCCTCCTCTTGCGGCAGCCTTGCTTCCAGAATTGAAATCTTCTTTTTGGGTAAGACCTGGATCTCTCATATGAACATGAGGATCTATTATACCAGCAATAACATAATTATAATTAGCATCTATTAAATCATCATCTTTATAGTTTTGAAAATTATTATCAAAATCTATTTTTTTTATTTTTTCATTTTCTATTATGATAGAAACTACATTGTTGCTCTCTATTATTTTAGCATTTTTTATTATCATATGACTGCCTTTTATTACATTGATGATTTTTACAGATAATTTTTTAATTTTTTTATTGATAATAAAAGCATTAATTATATTTTTACTATCAATTATAGTTAGATTATAAAATATTATTTTATTATTTCTCTATTGCAGTAGTAGCAGAAATCTCCGTAGCTTCTTTTTGCCACTTTATTTTTTGTTTGTTCAAAATGAGTAACACATTTACCGTTGGTACAAACCATTTCTTTATTTTCTACTACTTCATAATCTTTTTCTTTTTTCTTAGCTTTTGATTCTATTATTCCAGTAGCAAGTGCAAGCATAGCCATTCTTGTAGGAACACCGTTTCTAGCCTGTATAAAATATTTGGCATATTTGGTATCGTCTAGGTCTATATTAATTTCATCTACTCTTGGAAGAGGGTGCATTATTATCATATTATCTTTGCATTTCCCTTCTATATCTTTTCTGGATATATTAAAGGCATTTTTTACTTTTTCGTACTCATTAATATTATCAAATCTTTCTTTCTGTATCCTTGTCATATATAAACAGTCTATATCTTTTAATATTTCTTCATAGTTATTAAGTTTTTTGTATTTTATATGAGCTTGGTCTAATTCTTTTAATATATAATCAGGTATTTGTATAATATCAGGGGAAACAAAATAAAGCTCTCCATTAAACATTTTTAATGCTTTAGATAATGAATGAACAGTTCTTCCATATTTTGTATCTCCTACAAAAGCTATTTTTTTATTTTCAATACTTCCAAGTTCCTCTCTTAAAGTGTATAAATCAAGAAGAGTTTGACTAGGGTGTTCATTAGAGCCGTCTCCTGCATTTATAACTGGGCAGTTTGTAACTTCTTCAGCAAATTTGGCAGCACCGTCTATATTATGACGCATAACTATGATATCAGAATAGGCAGAAACCATTATAATAGTATCTCTTAAAGATTCCCCTTTCATTATGGAGCTTTTATCAGGGTTGTCAAATCCCAATTCTTTACATCCCATTCTGTAAGCTGCTGAAGTGAATGATAATCTTGTTCTTGTAGAAGGTTCAAAAAATATGCTGGTCATGATTTTACCGTCCATAATTTTTCTTCTTTCATCACTGTCAGTGTTATCCAATTTTTTAGCCGTGTCCAATACCTCAATAATTTCTTCTTTTGATAACTCTTTGATGGATATAAAGTTTTTCATTTTTGCTCCCTTAAAAATAATTTATGATAATAGTTTTTTGATTTTGGAATAAAAAAAAGGAATAAAATTGTTAAAGATAACAACTTTATTCCTTGATTTTTAAAAAATTCCAAATTCGTTAATTTAAACAAATGAATAAAACAGGGTAATAAATAAAAAATAATCTTATGCTCTAAAAATATATTTTTCATATTAAATCCTATTTTATCTCAAATTGAAGGCATTATATCATAAGTATAAAAAAAATCAAGTTTAAATTTAGTTTTTTATTGTTTAAGAGCCATAGATATTGCACAGTTTTAGTTTAAAAAAAGGAGGTATTCCTTATAATTTAAATTATCACAACAAACAAAAAGGAATACCTAT
>NZ_CASEGO010000097.1 GCF_949287625.1 uncultured Brachyspira sp.
AATTTACACAACAAGTAAAACATTTAATTAAACTATAATTAATATTATTTAATTTAGCATAAAATAACAAACTCATTAAATTATTTGTCAAGTACTTTTGAAACAAGTCTATTGACAAACTTAAAAATTTTCAGTATATACCTAAACAAATACAGTTTGTCAAAATGAAGTTATATTTTGTTTTTAATATATGGGGCCCTTACGAAGTACACAGAGTGACCACGCTGCTACGAAGTATCCCAGTTCTTTTATAACACCTGTCCGATTGCGACCGAAGGAAGTGCTGTTAAGTATGGTGTTGGCAAAAACTTTGGCGAAGCCGCAGCAAAAAAGTTGATAATTCTGTATAATGTGCACCAATTGACTTGACAAAATAAAATTGTTCCAGTATATACATAAACAATTAATATTTTGATGAACTTATTTCAAAAATATCTTGTAAAAACTTAAAACTCTTCTATCTTTTTTGTAAGGAAATATATAATATTATCTCTTGAAACTTTTATAGGTTCATTATTTTTTTCAAAGAAAATAAAATTACCATCTGCCGTCCCAGCAACACCAAAATCAGCATGCCTAGCTTCCCCAGGACCATTAACAACACAGCCCATAATAGCTATAGTAATATTTTTCTTTATATTCTGAACATGCTTTTCTATGAAACTAGCAACTTCTTCAACATTAACCTGACATCTTCCGCAAGTAGGACATGATATTATTTCTATAGAGGGCTCTTTTCTAAGTCCCAAAAATTTAAGAAGCATTTTTCCAGCCATTACCTCTTCTACAGGATCTCCAGTTATAGAATATCTTATAGTATCTCCTATACCCTGCATTATTAAAAATGATAAAGCACTTGTACTTTTTATAAGTGAGCTTCTTAATGTACCAGCCTCAGTTACTCCAAGATGTATTGGATAATTAAATTTTTCTCTAAATAACATATTTGCTTCTATTGTAGTTTTGATATCAGAGGATTTTAAAGATACTTTAATATTGGTAAAATTCAAATCTTCCATTAATTTTATATGTTCAGCAGCACTTTTTACCATATTTTCAGCTGTTACTTCCTTGTATATACTTCTGTCCAAACTTCCGCCATTAACTCCTACACGTATAGTAAGGTTTCTATCCTTAGCCTCTTTTATAACCTCTTTTACTTTTTCTTTATTTTTTATATTACCGGGATTTAATCTTAAAGCATCAATACCGCTTTTCATACTCTCTAATGCCAAATTATGGTCAAAATGTATATCCGCTATTAATGGTACTTTAGTTTGTTTTTTTATTTCTTTTATTGCCTTTGCAGCATCCATATCCAGTACTGCAAGCCTTACTATATCAACACCTGCATTTTCAAGTGATTTTATTTGCTCTACTGTAGATTTTATATCTCTTGTATCTGTATTGGTCATAGACTGAACACTTATAGGATTATCAGAACCTATTAGAACATTTCCTATTTTTACAGTCTTTACTTTTTTTCTTATATCGTTAATATTTTGCATATCCATCATATTTATCAAAATTTCCTTAGATTAATTAATAATATATAATACTATCATTTTAAAATATTTTTGCAATGGCGATATAAAGTTGAAAATTATTAAGTTTTTACTATAAAAAATAAAATGGGACTATTATCCCACCAATAGCCCCATTACTTTTTAATGAACAATAACTACTTTTTCATTAAAGTAAAAAAAATAAGAACCGATAATTACATGCGATAAGGGGATAATATTATCCTTGTACGTTTAAAGCACCGCCTGTAATTTTCGGCTCTACTTCTACTGTTGCTGTATTGTCAGAAAAATTATTTCTAACAGTGATATTTACCCCGCCTATTGACGTAACATAAGTATTAGTTGTGTCAGTCGTTGTGATAGCTGTAACCATATTTGTAAACTCCTTTTTAAATATAGCTTTGTTCTTAATGTAGATTATACTATATTATCAAAAATAAATAAACATATATTTACATTTTTTATTCAAATTATTTTTATATGAATAATACAAAATACATAAAAAAGCTCTGATACCAGTACGATATCAGAGCTTTAATAATCAATTAAAAATCAAAACTACTCTAAAGTTACAACATAATTCCATTTAGGAAGCGGATATCTGCCAGTTTTTCCAACAGACATTCCATTAGCATCAGTGATTTCAGCTTCAGCATATAGTAAATATCTGCCTCTAGGAAGATAACGGTTTCCAGATGACATTCTTCCAGCAAAATAGAACTGTGTCTGAGCCTGACCGTCAAGTACATATATTTTAGGCAAATAGAATACTAAATCTCTGCTTAATATATTATAGTTGTTATCTATTTTTCTAGCATACACTCTTATTTTAGCATATCTTGCTTCTGGAGGTGTTTTTACAGCCAAAGTTATCAAAAGAGGATTGCTTCTGCTTGCTACAAATCTGTCATTATAGTTTATTATAAATGAGCTTATTCTAACATCATTATTAGTATATGATTGCTGCATACTCATCATATTGTTATTATTAGGTCTGAGTGTATTAGAAGTAGTTACCAATACTGTGTTTTCTGTATTATAAGTATAAGCGGAACTTCCTCTATTATTATTTGGTTTTGAAGAAGGAGGTATATCTGGTATATTATTGGTGTTTACTTCATACAAACCATTTCCAGAAAGATTTATAGAAGAATCTTTATTTGTCTGAACATTATTAGTATTATCAGGTGTTATTGTATTATTAGTTGCTAAAAAGTCTTTTTCTTCAGGTGTTATATCTTCACCGAATATATCATCTGTAGTAATTGTATCTTCAGGCATATCGTTTGTTTCATTTTGCGTGAAATCAAATATAGGTATGTTTTTACTGCTCAAAATACTTTTGACAATAAAAAATCCTGCAACTAGAACTACAAGAACTATTACTATAATGATAATTGGTTTTAATTTTGCTTTCATTTCGTTAGACATAAAATTCCATCCATGATTTTATTTATATATTAATTTTTCGGTAAAATTAGAAATTGTTTAATAAAAAAAAGAATTTATTATATTAATTGATAAACAAAATTAATCCCACAAGAAACTTTTTAATTCTTTGGATAAATTAAGACCTGCGAGTTTTTTAATAGCTTTTATCTGAATCTGTCTTACTCTCTCACGGGTGATATTTAATTCTTTACCTGTATCTTCAAGAGTTTTTGCTTCTTTTCCATACAAACCAAACCTTGAAATAATAACTGTTCTCTCTTTTTCATCTAAACATTTCAAAGCTTCAGTTAATGTATCTCTAAGACTATCCATAAATGCCTTTTGATGAGGAGAAGGGAAGTTTTTATCTTCTATTATAGAAGTCATATCATTATTATCAGAGTTTTTAAAAAATGAATCAACACTTGCTGTATCCTGAGTAAATATCATTATATAGGAAAGAGTTTTTCTGTCTATTTTCATTTCTTTGGCTATTTCATCAGTAGTAGGTTCGCGTCCTAGCTGCTGGGTTAAAACCTTTGAAGTTTGTATGCTTTTCTTTATTAATCTTGCTATATGCATAGGAAAGCGTATAATATGTCTTTTGCTTGATATTTCTTTTACTATGCTCTGCTTTATCCACCAAACTCCGTAAGTAGAAAATTTAAATCCCTTTTTATATTCGAATCTTTTTACAGCTTCTATAAGACCAATATTACCTTCATCTATAATATCTATAAAAGGCACACCGCTGTTGTAGTATCTTTTGGCTATGCTTATTACCAATCTCAAATTTGATTTTACAAGTTTATGCTGTATAGAATCAATTTCTTTTTCTAAAGCTTCAAGTTCTTTTTTAGATTCCTCATCTTCTTTTTCTAAAAGCAAAGCCTTTTTATCTCGGCAAACTTCAAGACGCTGCCATAAATCTAATTCTTCTTCTTTAGTGAGTCTTCTTATTTCACCTATTTGCTTTAAATATACGCTAACAGGTCCATTATACTCTTGATTAACATCTCTTTTTAGCAATTACTTTCCCTAAAATACAAACATTTTATAACAATAAAAACGAAAATCTTTATATAAGAATATAAGATTTTCACAAATTGTCAAGCAGTATAATTAATTTTTAATAATTATAAAGGACAATCATATATAGAAGCATTCCTAACATTTTCAAGATATTTTATAAATATATGAAAAATTATAGGATCTATTTTTATATTATTTTCTAAAAAGTTATCATACATAAAAGAAATAACAGAATTTGCTATATTTCCTATCTCTTTATTTTTAGAAAATTTGATATACAAACTATCATAAGAATCAACTATTTCTAATACCTTAGCTGGAAAATACGACAAAGCTAGTAAACTATTAATATCACTAGGATCATAAGTCAATATATGCTCTATATTATTGTATTGTTTATTTGCAAACTGCTTATTATACATATTCATAAATATCCCATATCCGAATCCATAATATTCATGATGAAGCCCTACTGTAGTGTATGTATATTCATTTTGTGCCATGCAGTATTTCAAAAGATTAAATCCAAGTATAGAATGATTATCGCCTTCATTATTCTCAATAATAGGAATATTAGGTAAAATATCAACAAGGGCTATATCATGCCAAAATGCTGCTCTTGCATAATATTTTATTTCATTTTGCTCTATTTTTCTAAATCCTACTCTTGATATATCTTCTATTCTATCAGCCTTAGTAAGCAGATTAAATTTTCTTCCTATGTCATTAAAAAAAGAATAATATTTTTTTCTATAATCAACCCTTAGTTTTGAAGCTATACCCCTTGATATCTCTTCATTGTAATAATGCAGAAACTCAACCATCATAATAAAAACTCTGTTGCTGTGCGATATAACATTATCATCACTAAAAGAAGATAAATTACTAAATATATTGGGAGATTCATATTCTTTTTCAAGAATATTAACTATAGTACTTATAATATCTGCAAATATAAGATCATCTTTCTTAACATTCTGATAATCTTTTAAGCTTGATATACTATTTTGTTTTATATAGTTCAAATGATATATAAGATTTAAACGCTCTATAATACCTATATCTGTTAAAATATTTCCTATTAATTTAGCAAGCTCTGCATCTAATTTACTTTGAGAGATAAACATTTTTAATTTGTTAAATGAGTTTTTTAAATATTCTATTCTTTTTACATGCCTTATAGATATTAATTCATTAAAATGAGAATTATAATATTCTTTATCTGTTTCAAATATACAATTTTTATATAGTTTATAAAATATATTAATATCATGTATATCAGCATGTTGTTTATTTATATCTATACTCTCTTGTGTTCCGATAATATGACTGAATTGTTTGTTTATATAAATCGTGCATTTATTAATATAATTGTTATTTTCTAAAGATTGGAAGACTTCTTCTGCTTTATCATACGGAATGAAACTTAATATACCATCTTCATTAATAATGATAATATCAAATTTATTTTCAGATATACTATTAAAGCAGGTCTTTATATGAGATAATGTTACAGACATATATTTTTTTAAATCTATTATCATAATAATTATCCAAAAAAGGAATTAACTATTTATATATTTTATATTATTTTTTATTAATTACTAGATTATTTTAATTTTTTAATTATTATTTTTATTGATATTTATAAGAAATTTTGTTATATTATATATGTAATCATCATAATGTATAAAAAAATTACAATATATAGTAATGATTAAAAGATTTATCATAATAATATTATTATTTGTATTCTTATGTAAAATTTTCTATAGTAATATATTACTTGATAAACTTTATTAAAGATTATTTTAATTACAATGATATATATTAGCTATATGAAGTTGTTTTTGATGATGGTATTATAATATATTTTGATTCAAGCAGTATATGGAATGAAAAGACGTAAATTATTCACTAATACCTGTAAATTTTATAGATAAAAAAGTGATTATTACAGTAAAAAAATAAATCTGAATTCTGCCGTTATAAAAATAACTAAAGAGTTGAATATCATTAGTTTAGATAATTATAGATTTTGCAGTAATGCTAATTTAATAGAAAATATATGATATTAATTAAAAAAATAAAAACAAGAGGAAACATGAATAAAAAAATAATATTATTATTTTTAACAGCATCTATTTTTGCCTATGCTGATGGAATGTATATCGCACCGAATCAGCTGCCGAGTAATATACTTCAATTTATAAAAACATATTTTCAAAATACTGCCATTATTTATGCTGAAATGGACAGAAAAACTTATGAAATAGCCTTAGATAACGGTGTAGAAATAGAGTTCTTTAGAAATGGGGATTTAAAGGAAATAGAAGGAAATTATACTGCATTGCCTTTAAATATACTCCCGCAGTCTGTAGCAAATACAGTAGTTAAAACTTATCCGAATAATGTAATAACTAAGATTAAAAAGAAATGGAACATATATGAAGTAAAACTTAATAATATGATGGAGCTTTATATAGATGCAAATAATGGACAGCTTCTAGGGCAGAAATTTGATGATTGATAAAGAATATATAAAGTTGGAGAAAACATGATAAAAAAACATTATATTATTGTATCTGTATTACTTATAGTATTAACTATTCCAAATAATATTTATCCAGTAATAAGACATGGTCTTGATTTTAATATTAATGCCCCTATAGGAATTGGTATAATGATACCGCATGGAAATATTCCTAAATATGAGCCTGCAGGTCATGAGGCGAATTTTCAGGGCGGTGTTGGTATAGGACTTGGATATTATTTGGGAATAACTGATTTAGTAAGTATGAGTTTTTTAGGAACTTTTGGATATTCATATAATAAAACAAGTATTCATAAAAATAATATAAATATTAATTATATTTATGAAGCTCATTCTCTTAGTTTTGGAGGTATGCCTAAAGTTCATATAGGAGATTTTTCTCTAGGCTTGGACATAGGAATAAGACTATCTTTAGGTCCAGGTATTACAATACAATATAAAGGAAAAGATTATCCTTCAAATGGTAAAAGCACTCCTAGAACTTATTTAAAGTTTATAGCAGATTATAATATATTTTTCAGAGAGGATATGGCTATAGCTATAGGACTATATATAGGCTATGATTGGGGCTTCAATCTTAACAATATTGATTTGCCTGAAATCACAAAAGGCGAATCGTACGGCAATTTAGATTTAGGATTACAAATAGCATATAGATATGCTTCTTTCTTTAGGTAAAAAAGAATAAATAATTTTGAAATAATTGTTTTAATAAATTTCACAAATAAGATGTTTAACTATGTATTAAACTCATTATAAAAGTATGTCTAGTTAATAATTATAGTATATACCTAAACAAATACAGTTTGTCAAACTTTAGTTATTTATGAATGTAATTAACATTTATTCATAATATAATATATTTTTATTAATCAATAAAATATGTTTTATATGTATAGTAAATTACTTGTTTTGTATAATAAAAGGTAATCAGCCGCATACCCTCACCACAGGCGGACTTCGTCTCGGGTACTTCCTCACTTCGTTCGGTCGCGTTGACATTTGATAAGAATAAAACAATACCGTGCGGGAAAGTGCACGCGAAGCGTCCCGAACGAAGATGAGGGAGGGCTCGCTGTTGACAAACTTAAGAATTTTTAGTATATACCTAAATAAATACAGTTTGTCAAAAAAATTATTTTTTGTAAATTATGGTTGTTTTGGCATTATTATCATTAAGAATACTTAATCTTTTTTATTAATTAAAAATTCTCTGGCTAAAAATATACTGAATACTATAAGTATAATTCCGCTTATAGCTGCACTTATATACGGTGTAACTCCAAATAATAATGATATAATAGCTGTTGTTACAGTAGCTAATATGATTACAATTAATTCCAATATTACAAGTACTATAATTCTTTTTTTATTAACTGGCTTTTTTTCTTCTGGTTTTTTATATGGTATTGGTTTTCTCATAATTACCTTCCATTTAAGTTAATTTTTTTATAATTTTAATAATTCGTATCTATATCCAAAGAGGCTCTTGATATCCAAGTTTCTATTTCTTTATCAGCTTCTACTATTAAATAACCATCTTCTGTTATATCTTTAACTAAAGCTTCAACATCTTTACCATCTTTTTTTGCTTTAATAGTATGTCCTATCATATTGCTGTACTCTCTAAAATATTGAGCTAAACTTTTATCACTATTATAAACTTCTTCAAAATAATAAATTAAGTCCTTATAAAAAGTATCTAGCTTAACCTTATTGCCTGTTTCCATATAAAGAGATGTTGCTTTATGCTGTATATCTATAGAAAAATCTTTTTTTTCATGATATAAGTTAACTCCAGTACCTATAATACATGCATTTTCATTATTAGCAGAAGTAACTTGAATTAATGTTCCTGATATTTTTTTATTTTTTACCAAGACATCATTAGGCCATTTTACATGTGCTAATGTATTATACTTTTCTCTAAGGCATTTGCTTAATGCAATACCTGGAAGAAAACTTAAAGCCTCCTTTTTAAATGGGCTATAAAGCAAAATACTAAACCATAATCCTAAATTATTATCAGACTGCCAAGTATTTCCATAGCTGCCTTTACCTGATGTCTGCTTCAATGCTATATATACGCTTCCTTCTTCAAGTTTTATATTATTATTTAAATCTTCAATCATTTTTTTGTTTGTACTTTCTAATGATTCAAATAATACTGTATTTTGTCCGTATATTTTTGTATTTAAATTATCTGTAAATATGTTAACTTTCATCTTTTTATTATATATTAAATAAGCATTATATCAATATTATGATAACTATATTTTTTTTATATAAAGTCTTTTTAGCCTTAAAATATATAATTGTATTCTTGACTTTTATATATATTAAAGTAATATTTTTACATATAAATACTATTTGTAGTATTTATTAAATTAAATAAAAGAAGGTTCAAAAATGAAAAAAATATTAATATTTATGATGATTATAGTACTATTGTCATGCTCAAACAACTCAAAATCATCTCAAAAAACTATAAAAGACCCTATATATGTAGGCATAGATGTAGATTTTCCTCCTTTCGGATATTTGGATAATGGAAATATAGCTGGTTTTGATTATGATATTATGAGTGAGGCTCTTAAATTAGCTGGAATCAATGGAGAGTTCGTTCATATGCAGTTTAGCGGACTTTTACCTGCTTTACAGGCTAAAAAAATAGATGCAATAGTAGCTGGTATGACTGTAACTGAAGAGAGAAAACAATTTGTTAATTTTTCAGAGCCTTATTATGTATCTAGTCAGGTAATGCTTGTTCATAAAGATGATAATTCTATCAGCACATTTGATGATTTGGCTGGAAAAAATATAGGTGTTGTTATAGGAACTACTGGAGATACTGTAATGAGTGAAAGAGCAGATATTAATGTTGAGAAGTTTGATACTGGTGCTGCTGCTGTACTTGCTTTGAAATCAAAAAAAATATCTGCTGTAGTATTTGATAAAGAGCCTTGTAAAAATTTTGAAAAATACAATGATGATATCAAATTAATAGAAAGCGATGCTATAAAAGAAGATTATGCTATTGCTGTGAGAAAAGAGGATACTTTGCTTTTAGAAAAAATTAATGAAGGACTTTCCCAAATAATGACAAACGGAACTTATGAAAAATTAATAGAAAAGAATTTCAAATAAATTATAAATTCATACTCCTTAAAAATAATTTTTAAAAAATTATAGGTTTTTAGAAACTTCAAATATTCTAAAAGCCTTTATTTATTAATTAAAAATATAAAAATTATTTTACTTCTTTCAAATTACCTTTTAAAGTTAAAATACCATTTTCAAAAGTGCCCTGCAAATCTCCCTGCCAATAATCAATTCCGTCTTTAGCCTTATCCGTAATCATTTGAACATCAGCAAAATCAGTATCATTAGAAATTTGAGATGTACTCATTTTGTTATTATCTAGCCCGTAACCTATTTTGAATATTCCATTAGTATCAGACTTTAATTCATAAACCCAAGGATAAACTGTGGGTCCTCCTGCATGGGCGTATCTTATAGTTATGATGCCTGTTTCATCTTTAGTTACACCTGTACCTGTAACTTTAGGTCCGTTAGTGCCGTCTAAAGTTTTTTGAGATATTCCGCTGCCATTCATTCCGTCAAATCCGAAAGTTTTGGCAGGTGCAACTCCATACAATACAAAAAATCCGAAGCCTCTTTCTATTTTATTATTAGCAAATTGATTATTCTCATATCTGTAAGCGTCCCAAGATTTTGTGGCACCTTTAGGGGTTGAAGCTCCAGTTTCAGCGTCTACTTTAGCATCGATATTGCCGTAAGTACCTGTAACTTTCAAATATGAGCTTTCCATTAATTTATTATCATCATTAGCATTTTCATCAAATACAGCCTTAAAGTCTATATTCATAGTTCCTGCTGCTGCTTCATTATTTGATGATGTATCTGTTTTTGTACATGAAAATACTAAAACAGATATAATAAGTATGATTAATATTATTTTGTTCATTCTTACTCCTTTTTTTGTATTTATTATATAATAAAATATATATAGAATATTACAATAAGAGAAATGTAAATTTTTTTTATATTTTATAAATTACATATTAGACTTGTTTCAAAAGTACTTGACAAATAATTTTAATAGTTTATTGTTTTATGCTAAATTATATAATATTAATTATTATGCAAATCGTATGTTTTACATGTTGTATAATTTATTATGTTGTATAATTTATTATTTTAATATATAAATATGCAGTCTTTTTGCTTCTCGCCGCAGGCGTACTTCATGGGTCACCACCGAGTAGGTGCCTTGCCTACGGCACGCAGAGCGGACGGCAAAAGAAGTGAGAACAAAAATAGAAGATATGGTTAAACAAATTAATAGTTTTAAATTTTAATAAATAAAAGTAATTTTTTATATATTTTCTGCACAAAATATAAAATGCGGCATATCTATATTATAATAATGTTTTACTGTACTGCCTATTATTTTCATGCCGTTTCTAACTGCCACATTTTGAGATGCTTTATTATCATCTCTTATTATAGAATAAACTCTATCAGCATTTAAAATATTAAAAGCATAATTTTTACATGAAACAGCAGCCTCATACGCAAATCCTTTATGCCAATAGTTTTTATTGAATAAATAGCCTATTTCAAGCAGTTCATAAGAATTATGTATTTTTTTGTCTATTCTTTGCATAGTAAGTCCGCATTGTCCTATAAGTTCGTTATTTTCTTTAAGTATACATGCCCATAATCCAAAACCATAAATCTTATACCTTTCTAATTGTCTTTCAAACCATTCTTTAACTTCTTCATCAGAAAAAGCATGTTCATAAGCATACATAGTTTCTTTATCCTGGAGTATAGAACATAATCCTTTATAGTCTTTATCTTTTTCTAATTCTCTTATAATTAGTCTTTTAGTTTCTATTATTATTTTCATAGAATTTTTATACTTTTAATACCAACAAATATTATTTAGTTATTATATTTTTATAAATTTTAATAAGTATAGCATACTTAAATTAATTTTGCAAAAACTTGAATTTTTCTAAACTCTTCTTATACAGTTAATACATTTATAATGTATTAACTAAAATAAATATAAAAATTAAGGATAAAAGATAATGTTATCTAGCAGGAAATTTGTACCAAAAAAGAAAAGTCCCGTAGTAAAAACATTACAATGGCTTGGAGTATCAGCTGTTTTAATACTTTTGGTAGTGTATTTTTTAGTTGCAGATACAAAAGGAAGCCAGAAAACTACTACTATAGGTTCAGTTAATGGAAGGCCTATAATATTATACAAGTACAAGCCAATACGTCAAATAGATACTTATTATCATGGTTTAGAAATCAGATTAATAATGAAATGGATTTGGCTTTCAGACATGCTGTTTCTACTATACTTTTAAATGATGCTGCTAGAAAAAATATTAATGTAAGCGACAATTTTATAGCAGATGCTATGAAAAGCGAATTTATAAATACAAACGGAGTTTATAATGAAATAGATTTTATATAGGTCATTTCTTTTTTAATATTGTTTATAGATTATAGATAGAATATACATACAAAATATTATTTTACTATATAAATACACATTCTTTTGGGAAGTGTATCCAAGTTTATCTGCTGCCGCAAATAAGTTGGGGGGTACGTCTAGCTACCGCAATAATAAATAAAAGTAGTTTTTAAATAAGTTTATTATAAAATTTTATAGCAGTGCATTTTTATAATTTAATTTTTGAATAATAAATTATTATGTAATTAGAAAATATAAAAAACAGCCTATCAAATAAATGGGGTTTTACTTGATAGGCATTTTTAAGAAAACATATGATAAAAAATAAAAACAATCTATATGTATGGTATACTATATATCGTTTTTGTCAATACGAAATTTGAAAATATTTTCAAATAAATGGCTTAGTTTACAACTTTTACGTGTAATATCTTACATATTATACAAATTTCTACATTTTATACAAATAACCCTTTATAGGCTGATTTCTTTCTGACGGCTTATCTTAAAAAATATAATGAGCGATATAATAGTAGTAAATGTAAGTATAGTAGAAAGTGCAGCTGCAGTTCCGTAGCTTGCCCTAATAACTTCCTGATAAATAGCTACAGACATAGTACGCGATTTTGTAGTATAAAGTATGATAGAAGAGCTTAATTCATTAATAACTGTAATCCAGCTAAGTACAGCCCCTGATAATACACCTGAAAGCATTAATTTTGCTGTAATATTAAAAAAAGTTTTTATTTGAGAAGCTCCGAGACTTATAGAAGCTTCTTCCATATTTTTATTTATTTGATAAAGTATGGCTGAACTGGATCTTAATGTATAAGGAAGCCTTCTTATTACTAGCGATATTATAATAATTATAGAAGTTCCAGTTAATATTATAGGCGGTTTATTAAATGCAAGTAAAAATGTTATACCTAGTATTGAACCAGGTATTACATATGGAAACATTGAAACTATATCAATTATATTTGTTAGTATATTTTTTCTTCTTGAGGTTATATAAGCTGTAAGCATTCCTATTATGATGATTAATATAATTGTGATTATGCCGTATATATATGTATTTTTTATAGATGATGCAAGTGAATGAAATATTGTTATATAGCTTTCAAGTGAGTATTCATTAGTAAATACGGATCTGTTAGTTTTAAGAAATGAGGTATATACAACTGTTATTTGAGGAAGTAAAGAAATAAATATTAAAACATATAAAAATAAATGAATTAATATAGATTTAATACCTTTTATATTTTTTGGTTTTATAGTATTTATAGAGTTAGCTGCATAAGATTTTTTACTTACGATATATTTCTGAATAATAAACATTATTGTTGTAATAACTATCATTATAACAGACATGGAGGCAGAAAAATTAGCATTACTTCCAACCTCGCTTATAAACTCAGAGTATATCATAGTAGGCATAGTTCTGTATCCTTCACCTATGAGCATAGGAGTACCGAAATCAGCTAATGCATTCATAAACACAATAAGACTTGCAGAAAGTATGGTAGGTTTTATTAAAGGTATTGTAACAGTAATATTTCTTATAAAGCTTGAAGCCCCCAAACTTTCTGAAGCCTCCAAAAGAGAATCATCTATTTTGCTTAAAGCACCGCTTACATACATAAATATAAATGGATATAATTTCAATGAAAAAACTAAAAGTATTCCTCCAAAACCATATATAGTAGGTATATTAATACCTATATATGAAAAGAATCTGGTTATAACTCCGTTTCTCCCAAGAAGCAGTATCCAAGAATAAGCACCTATAAAAGCTGGAGACATCATAGATATTATTATTAATATTTCTGCTGTTTTTTTCCCTTTTATATTATACATCTTCATACAATATGCTAAAGGAGTACCTATTAATACAGCAAGAATTGTTACTGAGATAGTTACTGTAAAACTATTAATTAATGTGCTGTAATAATATTTTTTTGTAAAGAATTTGATAAAATTATTTAATGTCCAAGCATCTGTTTTTATATCTTTAAAGCTGCTTAAAAAAAGTGAAAATAACGGATAAACTAAAAATAAAGCAAATATTAGAACAATTAAAAAAGTAATATATGTCCAAAAGTCCATTTTTTTGAAAAAATATTTTATATTATTTTTCATAATTATACTTCTAATTAGTATATTTTTTGTATTTGCGTATTTCTATTTTTTAAGCAGCTTATATAAAAATAGCCTATGTATGTTTATGAGCCTGTAACTATATTTTTAAACTTTTCAAGCCAAGCATCTTTATTTTTATCAACCATCTCTTCATCTTCTTTTATATCATTTATGTTTTCAAGCGGTATAAGTATTTCAGAACCTTCTAAATTTTTTATTATAGCCCTTGTAAATAACTCATCATTAATAATTTTCTGAGCATCATAGCTTGTTACATAATCAACAAATTTTTTAGCATTTTCTAAATGTTTGGCGTTTTTTATTATAGCCATAGAGTGAGCTTTAGTAAGTACTCCCTCTTTCATATATACTACTTCTATAGGAGAACCCGTATGTATATAGTTTGCTGCAGCACTCTCAAATGTAAGCCCAACTGCATATTCGCTGTCAGCTACTCCTTTATATACTGCAGAAGAACTGCTTAAAAGTTTGCCGTCCAAATTAGCATATAATTTCTCAACATAATCCCAGCCATTATCTGGATTACCATTTCCCATAGCATAAAGCATATTAACTAACTGTTCAAAAGAAGATGATGATGTTGTAGGGTCATTGAAAGCTATTTGTCCTTTTAATGCTGGATTAAGCAAATCAGCATATCCTTCTATTTTTATATCTTTTATCAAATTTGTATTTATTATTAATACGCTAGGGCTTAGCATAAAACCAGTGATATATTTTTCTTTGCTTCTGTAATCATCGTATATATTATCAGCATTTGTTGAAATGTATTCTTCAAAAAGGCTGGAATTGTACTTAAGTATATTTTCATTTGCAGCAAAGAATATATCGCCTAAAGGATCATTTTTTTCTGCTTCTATTCTTTTTATTATTTCTGCAGTACCAGCTATAATAATTTCTACGTTTATATCAGGATTTTTTTGCTTAAAATCTTCTGCCAATCTGTCAATAAAGAATCTAGTTGCAGGCGTATAAATTACTAAACTATTTTTATTATCTTCTTTTTTTGAACATGAAGTTATAAATATAATTATTAATGTTGAGAATAATAAAATAACTTTTTTCATAATTGTTTACCTCTTTTTATTTTTTATTATATGCTTGTAATAATATCTTTAAATTTTGAAAGCCAAGTGTCTTTATTTTTATTCACTGTTTCATCATTATCATATATTACTTTAATTTCTTCTATAGGAAGAAGTATATTTGATTTTGGTAAGTCTTTTCTAATAGCTCTGGCATTAAGTTCTTCATTCATTTTCTTTTGTGCATCATAGCTTGTAATATAATCAACAAATTTTTTAGCATTTTCTAAATGTTTGGCATTTTTTATAATATATATTCCGTCAGCTTTCATTATAACGCCTTCTTTCATATATACTAATTTTACTGGAGAGCCTGAAGCAGCATAATTGGCAGCAGCATTTTCAAAAGTAAGTCCTACAGCATATTCACTGTCAGCAACTCCTTTATATACAGCAGAAGAACCGCTTAATAACTTACCGTCCAAATTCTGCACAAACTTTTCTACATATTCCCAGCCGTTTTCTGGGTTTCCATCTCCCATGGCATAAAGCATGTTAATTAAATGCTTAAAAGATGATGAAGATAATGACGGGTCTGTATAGGCTATTTTTCCTTTTAAAGCAGGATTAAGTAAATCAGCATATCCTTCTATTTTTATATCTTCTGTAAGATTTGTATTTACTATAAGGATACTTGGTATTGTAGTAAATCTTGTTATAGAACCTTCTTTATTTTTATATTCATCATATAAACTGTTTTCATTTGTGGAAGTATAATCTTCAAATAAATTTAATTTGTCTTTTATAAGATTTAAATTAGCTCCCCAAAGTATATCGCCAAGAGGTGTATTTTTTTCTGTTTCTACTCTTTTTATTAATTCTCCAGTACCAGCAGCTATTAATTCTATTTTTATATTTGGATTTTTATCCTCAAAATCTTTTATAAGAGGCTCTACAAAGTCCAAAGCATGAGGCGAATATATAACTAATCTGTTTTCATCTGATGTTTTACTGCTGCATGAATAAAAAATAAGGCTTATAAAAGCTAGTATCAAAATATTTTTCATTTTTAATATCCTAATATTATAAATTTTCTATAATGGTTTTGAATCGCTCAAGCCAATTTTCCTGATTTTCTTTTACGAAATTATCTATTTTTTCTAATTCAGCATTATCTGTAATAGCATTAATATCATTTATATTTACTAAAATAGGGGAGCTTCCTAAATCTTTTCTTACGGCTCTTGCATTAAGTTCATCATTCATTTTCTTTTGAGTGTCAAAGCTAGTCATATAATCTACAAACTTTTTGGCATTTTCTAAGTTTTTAGCATTTTTTATAATGTATATTCCAGCAGGCTCCATTATAACACCTTCTTTCATATATACTAATTTTATAGGAGATCCTGCAGCTGCATAATTAGCAGCAGCATTTTCAAAAGTAAGTCCTACAGCATATTCGCTGTCAGCAACTCCTTTGTATACAGCAGAAGAGCCTGTTAATAATTTGCCGTCTAAATTAGCACATAATTTCTCTATATAATCCCAAGCATTATTTATATCATCTTTACCCATAGTATATAGTATAGTAACTAAATGCTTAAAAGAAGATGATGAAGAAGAGGGATCATTAAAGGCTATTTTTCCTTTTAACTTTTCATTAGTTAAATCACTGTATCCTTCTATTTTTATATCGCCTATAATATTGGTATTAACTATTAATACACTTGGGCTTATCATAAATCTAGTCATTGAGCCTTCTACGTTTTTATAGCTGTCCATTATCTCATTTTCATTTGTTGTTGTGTAATTCTCAAATAGATTCTGATTATTTTTAACCAAATTAATATTAGCAGCCATTAAAACATCGCATAAAGGATCATTTTGTTCTGTTTCTATTCTTTTTATTAATTCCCCCGTGCCTGCTATAATAACTTCCACATCTATATTTGGATTTTTGCTTTTGAAATCTTCTATCAATGGGTCTATAAAATCTCTTGATGAAGGCGAGTATATTACTAATGATGATTTTGTAGGAATATCTTTACTGCATGAAAATAATATTACAAATACCGCTAACAACATAACTGTTCGTATTAACTTATTAAAAAAATACATGGCTTTATCCCAAAATTATTTTGCAATAAAATATATCATATTGTTTTTTTGTCAATAAAAAATGCCTTGTTTTTTATAATAATATACCATATAAGTTTACATAATAAAAAAATGCTAATAAAAGTTATCATAATATCGATAATTATGTTAACATTTTAATACTAGGACTGTAATCTATATTATGAAAAGCAAAATAGCCTCTACAGCATATACTTTAATCAAAAAAAAGAAGTATAAAAAAGCAAAAGAGTTTCTTCTAAGTAATAAATCAAGAATTGTAAATGATGCAGATGCACTTGCTATGCTTTCATTTGCCGATATATTTTTAAAAGATTTTTACGGTGCTGAAGAACTTTCAAGAAAAGCTCTTAGAGAAGACAGTTTTTGTATTAATGGTATGCTTGCAAAGGCGTATATAAGTCTTAATAACGGACATAGAGAAAATGCTTTGAGAGAATATTTTAGGATATTAGATTTAGAGCCTGAAAATAAAGTTGCAAAAGACAATATAGAGAGAATAAGATTTTTAACTAATAATGCCAGAGGAGATGAGATTAATCCCAGATCTTATTTACTAGGCAAAAAGAAAATAGCAGTGTCAAAATTTCTTCTTCTCATTCCAATAGCATTCATACTCACATTTGCTTCATATATTGCAATAGACAGATTATACCCAAAAATAAGATATGTACTTCTTGACAAAGACCAAAAAGAGTTAAGAGAAAAACTAGAGAATGTTTATTTATTCGAGGGGCTTGAAGATGGAAAGATTCCAGAGAGTGCAAAAAGTCCTACATATTCACCTCGTGAAGTAGCCGAGATGTTTGATAAGGCTAAAAATAATATGAGAAGTGCATCTGTTAATGAAGCGGTTATGATAATAAACGGGGCATTAAAAAGCGACATTAACGAATACTTAAAAGAAAGATTTAGAGTGTTAAAAGAGTTTATAATAGCACCAGACTACAATATATTCAGAGAGAGTCCTAGTTATCTTACAGTTGCAGAGAATTACGATCTATACAATGGCGGATATGTGAAATGGAAAGCCGATGTAAACAGAGTAACTCAGACTAACATTGACGGCATACCTAAAAAGAAAGCAAGAATCCTAATTTACGACACTAATGATAAAGACATTGCGGGTGTTGCCGATTTGATAGTGAATGTAACTGTAACATTAGAGCCTAAAAACTATATAGAAGTGTACGGTAAGATTTTGGGTTATGACGCCAAACAGAAATCAATACAGCTTGAAGGTCAGATTATAAAGCATTTGCCTAAGAAGAAGTAAAATATATTCATCACTATTGATATTATAGTTTAATAATATAAAATAATATTATGATAAAATTTGAATGGGATAACAATAAAAATCTTATAAATATAAAGAAACATAAAATTTCATTTGAAGATGCAATATATGTTTTTTCAGATAAAAATGCCGTCATTATGAAAGATGAGGAACATTCTGATTATGAGGACAGATTTATTACAATGGGAAATATTAATAGAAAGTTTATTGTTGTTGTTGTTCATACAGACAGAACAAAAAATTCTAATGAAGAAGTTATAAGAATCATATCAGCTAGATATGCAACTAAGAATGAAATTAATCAATACTATAATAGGGAAAATTATGAGTGATATAAAAAAAGAATATGATTTTTCAAAAGCTCAGAAAATTACAGATTTTGAAAATGGTAAATTTTTTATTAATAATGAAGATATAGAAATTCCAATTTATTTAGATAAAAAAATATTATCTGAACTGGAAATTTTATCCAAGCAGTCAGAAACCTCAATATCAGAAATAGCTAATGAAATACTTTCAAAATACCTAATGAGTAAATAATCTCAAGCCCCTTTAGCAAATTTCCTAAACGCAGTAACAGTCTGCACCGAGCCGTACCAAAAAGCAATTTTACCTATAAAGTAATTAAAGCCTCTAAAAAATGTATTATCATTGTAAATATAAATAGCTTCTTTTATTTGTTCAAAGTTTGTAGGAACTAAAAATATAAATAATTCTTTAATATAGGTTTTATCAAAATTGTTTATTTCAATATATAGTAACGGTAATAATAAACATGCTATTAAATATACTAAAATGGAATTAATAATATATTTTAGAATATCTTTAGAGAATAAAATATTTATTACATAAGTTATTAATAAAATATAAAAATATAATCCAACTTTAAAATCTATATATGACAAAGTAAAAAAGACACTCGGAAAAAGAATAGTACAAATAAAAGCCTTAATCCAATTCTGACCATTGTCGCTGTAGAGTGAACTTAATTCAATGGAAAGTATATCTCCGAAAGTTTTTAGATTTTTATTATTTTTCCAATTCTTTATTAAATCATCTTTATGTAGTTCTACTTCTTTGGCTTTATATTCTAATGCATCAATAGCATATTTGCAGCATAAGCCTGCTGTTTAAGAAATAAAGCACTTTCACGATTAGCAAATTTATGTACTTTGAAATTAACAGGATTGATTAAACCGCCATTAATGACAGAGCCTTTAAAATCTGCTTCTTCAGCCTCTATATCATATAAATTTATTATTCCATTTATTAGAATATTTCCAAAATATATTTTTTGTATGTTATTATTAATTACTCCATATCTATTATATATTATAGATATGGAACTGCTTGGATTTAAAAAGTTAATTTTAGCAAAACTAATAATATTAATTTCAGTATGTTGAAAAATTATTTCTTTTGATATATTTGCTTGTGCAAAAGATATTCTTTTATAAAATTTATTATTTGTAAATTCTATTTTATTTTTTAATCTAGCTCCAGTGAAAATTAAACTACCATTGAAATCATTAAAAGTAAATTTCGTATTGTTATCAATTTGTGCTAACATAAAATCAATACCATTGTGTAATTTGGTTTTTGAAATATTTAATTTGTTTTTTAAATTTTTTGATATAAATTTTGAAAAATAAAAATTACATTTTTTATAAACTTCTATTTCAGAAAAAAGTATATCTAAATTATAAAAAATAGCTCCAGCAAAATCTAAATCAGTATAAAATTCAATACAATTAAAATTAATAAAAAAATTGTTTTCTAATTTATTAATAAAATAAGCAGTATTAAAGTCAACATTCCCATAAAAAATAATATTATAAAAATTTATATTACTGTTATAAAATTTAGATAAAAAGAAATGAATATCTTTTTTAAAAATAGAGTTATTAAAACTTATATGACTTTCATTGTCTTTTCCAATAAGTTTTGGCCTAGAAAAATAAACATCTTTTTCAAATATTACATTGTGAAAAGATAAATAACAAAAATGAAATTTTATATTACTATGTTTAGAAATATAACAATTAAATTCCCCTTCAAAAATAATATCTGTAAAATCAAAATTAAAGTAAAATTCATCTTTGTTTTTATTAAAATACAAATTTATATTTCTCAAATTAAAGTTACATTTAATTATTGCATTTACTAATCTTAAAGAAATATAACCTTTGCAATTATAATATAATTTATTTTCTTTAATATTATTTTCAAAATAAGATATTAGTTCATCTTCTTTTTCAAAGATTTGTGGATTATCTATATTAAATTCATTAAAATACATTATTTATTCCTAAAAATATAATGTTATTATGAGTTTTAATATTATGTAAATTTGCACTTTTTGCAACTTTTTGCGGCGGGAAAAAGTTGAAATAAATTGAATTATAAATTGATTCTTTGGCTAGTTAAAAAATTAGATAACTTTGATTTTTTTATTAAAGAAAATTATTCTTTCTGAACCCCATGCTAATAATTATATTTGAGGTGTAAATTAAATAGCTTTATATGGAATAAATTATTAGATATCCAAATGCTTCCAAGCGTCATAGAAATGATTTACCGGACCATGACCTTTTCCAACGCTGTCCGTTTTGGCTGATTGTAAAGCATTAAATAAATATTCTTTGCCGAGTTTGCAGGCTTCAAGCGGTGTTTTTCCATGTGCTATATAACTGCAAATCGCTGCCGATAATGTACAGCCTGTGCCATGTGTGTTTTTTGTGTCTATTCTAGCGGCATCCAAAAATTCTTTGCCTTCTCTGTTCATAAATAAATCTCTCGAAAGCTCGCCTTCCATATGTCCGCCTTTAAGCATAACATTTTTTGCTCCCATATCTAGTATTTCTTTTGCTGCATTAATCATATCTTCATCAGTTTTAATTTTTCTTGAAGTTAAATCTTCAGCCTCTGGTATATTTGGCGTGATTACAGTAGATATTGGAAGTATACGGCTTTTCAAACTAGCAACAGCCTCTTCTAATAATAGCCTGTCGCCGCTTTTTGCCACCATAACAGGATCAACTATGATAGGTATATTTTTAGCATGGTTTTTTAAGAATTCAGCTACTAATTTTATTATATCACTGTTAAAAAGCATTCCTATTTTAATTGCGTCTGGTATAATATCATCAAATATGCAGTATAATTGTTCTTCTATGGCTTTTAATTCTATACCATAACAGTTTCTAACACCTTGCGTATTTTGTATGGGTAGGGCAGTAAGTACGCACATTCCATAACAGCCTAATGCCGAAAAAGTTTTTAAATCCGCCTGTATTCCAGCTCCTCCCGAACCATCAAATCCTGCTATAGTTAAAGCCTTTATCATTGCTATTATCCTTTATTTTATTTTTTCTATATATTTATCGTATATAAACTTGCATATCAGTTTAGAATTAAATGCAGATAATTCATCAAAAGTTCCTACATATTCGTTACCTATTTTTTCAGTTATTATTATAGAAAAATTTATTTTATACGAACTTATAGCCATAGAAGCATTTTTAATAATATGTCCGACTTCTATACCTGCTTCTTCAGGCGGCATAATAAATTTTAATCCAATAGGCGACATCTCTATTATCATGCCATGAAGTATCTGCCTTACTCCATCATGCCTAAATACTAATTTAAAATTATCCAAATCATTAATTACTATATGTTTTAATTTTTTAGGTTTAATATTCGCTTTTTCTAAAAGTAAAGTAAATCTGTTTAAGAAGTCTTTTTCATTAAAAGGCTTTAATAAAAAACCAGAAACCCCTATACGCATCATCTTGCTGAAAAACTCTTTGCTTGGATTTTCAACATGCACTATAACATGAACATTATATCTGTCGTCTAAATATATTTTTTCTAATATATCTGCCATCTCTTCATCGCTTTCATTAACTTCTATAATAGCTGCAGTAAAAGGAAGTTTTCCAAACATAGATAGTATGCTTTTTTTATCTTTTACTGCTACTACTTCATATCCTGCTGTTATAAGAATGCTGATAAGACTGTCTCTTGTCTGTAAAGATGAATCATAAACTAATATACGCATAATATTATACCTAATAAAAACTATATTGTTTATTATATAATAGAAACAATTAAAATCAATATTATATATTAACTAATTGTTTAATAGCTTTGTTTTATTATTGCTTATAAAGTTTGATACTTATTATTTATACATGTCGAAAGTATATCATATGCAGTATATTTTAGTATATACTGAAACGATTTCATTTTGTCAACTGATGTACATTATATAGAATTATAAACTTTTTTGTCGCACAAAAAAGTTGCAAAAAACGCAATTACTAGAACTTTATATTTTAAAAATATGTATTAAACGTATGATAATACCTGAAATTTGGGCTACACCTAAAGGTGGACTTTGTCAAATGCAGTCTTTTTGGTTCTTTGTGCCAACAAAAGAACTGGGGTGTGGGGCAAAGCCCCGCA
>NZ_CASEGO010000098.1 GCF_949287625.1 uncultured Brachyspira sp.
AAATATAGCCTTTTTGCTTCTTTGTGGCAACAAAAGAAGTGGGGGTGTGGGGGCTAGTCCCCACAAATACTAAAATTTAAAAATTTATTTTTTGACAAATCATATTTGTTTAGGTATATTTTTTATTCATATAAACTAATATTTTAATACTTAAATATTTTCATTTATAAAAATAAAATCATTTATCATCTATATTATTATCTTTGCTTTCTTTTTTGAGTTTCTCTATTCTTATTTTAGTAACGATATTTCCGCTCTTTCCAACAACTGTAAAAGAATAATCCTTATACTCTATAGCCTCATTTCTTTTAGGAAGCCTTCCCAAATATGAAAATAAAAATCCTCCTACAGTATCTGCCTCATCATCAGGTATAGGCGGAAGTATTCCGTATTTATTAAAATCTTCTATTCTTGCCCTTGCATCTACAAGATAAGTACCGTCATCATTGCTCTTTACCTCTTCATCTTCTTCATCATACTCATCTCTAATATCGCCTATGATCTGTTCGAGAACATCCTCCATAGATACTATACCAGAAAAACCGCCGTATTCATCTACCACCATAGCAATATGAATCTGCTTCTCTCTAAAGTTTTTTAAAAGCTCCATCAAAGATATTGATATTGGTACAAACAAAGGCTTATGAAGAATTTTTTTTAGAGAAAAGTTTTTATCATCTGTATCTATCAAATCTTTTACATACAAAACACCTACTATATCATCTATACCATCTTTATATATAGGTATTCTTGAGTTTCTGTCTTTATTAAATGCCTTTATAACCTTATCATAAGAAGACTCTATTGGAAGCATAACAACATCTACTCTTGGAACCATTATCTCTCTTACACTTTTTGATTTTAATTCTATTGTATTTATTATAATTTCTCTCTCAGGTTCTGTTAATGCTGATAAATTTATATAATTGTTTTTTTCAGTATCATTATACTTTTTTTTGGTTATTTTAGATATTAATTTTTTTATTGACATTTTATATATATCCTTAAAAGTTATGTTTTTTTCTATTATCTTTTATATATTTTATTACCCTATAATATAATTCTTTCATCTTTTCATTATTTTCCATAAGCGATTTCTTACTATAATTATGATGTATACCTTTAAGATGAAGTACAGAATGTATAATAAGTTTTAATACTGTTTTTTTTATCTTATCTTCACTGTATCTGTTTTTTACCCATTCATAAGAAATAACTATATCTCCTCCTTCATCAGCATCTCCCATAGGAAATGTTAATACATCAGTGGCTTTATCCTTATTTCTAAAATCATTATTAAGTTTTTTGATATACTCATCATCGCAAAATAACAGATTGACATCTCCCTTTACCCCAGAAACAATTAATGAATTATATAAAAAATATTTATAGTACTTTATATCAATATCATAATCTGTTTCATTAAACACATTAACTTTCATTATTTTTTTACAGTATCCTTGTTTTCTTTATTTTCCTTATTTTCTTTTGTATTATATTTTAATTCATCTTTTTCATTTTTATGTTTTATAGGAGTTTTTTTTGCTATTTTCTCTTTTATTTTTTCTTTTATCTTTTCAGTTTCTTTTTTAACTTTTTTTACAGCATCGCTGCTTTCTTTATTATCTTTGGTATTATCCTTATTATCTTTTGCCTGCTGTTTTTTATTATCCTTATTAACTTCTTTAGTATCTTTGCTGTCCTTATCATTTTTTTCATTCTTTTCATTTTTATCATCTTCTTCTGACTGAGCTTTTTCATTTTTCTCTTCTGGAAGTTCCGGATATTTTATTCTTTCATGCAAAGAAACTATAATTTTTTGGAATGATATTCTTTTAATAATTTCTATATCTTTTAAAGTAAGCCCGCTGTCATTAAGCTCGCCTTGAGACATTTTGCTATTAACAATATTATCTATAAGCGACTCCAAATCCTCTCTTTTAGGAGAATCTAAAGTTCTGCTTGCCGCCTCTATAGAATCAAGAATCATCAATATAGCTGTAATCTTAGACTGAGGACGAGGTCCTGGATAAGTAAATAAATTAATATCAACATCAGGATTTTCTTTTAAAGCCTCCACATAAAAATATTTTATTAAACTTGTACCATGATGTTCTTTTATAGCTGCAATAACCTCTTTAGGAAGTCTGTATTTTTTAGCTATCTCAACACCCAAACGTACATGAGCTTTTACTATAGAGGCAGAAAGTGTAGGTTTCAATTTATTATGTCTGTTTTCATTAACATTAGAGTTTTCTATATAGTAGAGCGGATTTTCCATTTTACCTATATCATGATAATATGCTGATACACAGGCAAGCCTTGCATCTTCTCCTATCTCTTCTGCTATAGTTTCTACAAGATTAGCCATGCTGATAGAATGGTGATAAGTACCAGGGGCATTCATCTGCAGTTTTCTGAGAAGCGGATTATTCAAGTCAGAAAGCTCCTGAAGTCTGAATATAGTAGCTGTTTCAAGCATATATTCACATATAGGAAGAAATATCATCACAAGTATAGCCTGAGTAAATCCGCTTACAAATGAGAAAATAAAAGTTAAATAAGTTATATTAATTTCATTATTAAGCAGCATTCCTACTAATGACATTAAGCTCAAATATACGCCTATCATAAAACCTATCCATAAAAGAGCATATCGGCTGTTGATTTTCCTTGAAAATATAGAAGCTAATATTGATATAAGAAATAATGCTGATATTTCAAATATATTAGCCTGAGCAATATTTGCAGCAAGAAATGTAATACCTAAAGTTACTACAGATGATATACCTCTTCTAGCTCCTAATAACGAGTTTATCATACCAAACATAGGAATAAATGTGTAAATATAAAAAGGTATATATGTATCTAATAATTTATATGATATATGATTATAAAATAGATATGTAAGACTTACAATAACAACATACTCTATACAAAACAGAATATAGTTTTTAAAACTTATATAAAAAGGTATTTTGTATTTAAATATAATAAAACCAATAAAAGCAAAAAGAAGAAGTATAAATAAAGCCTGCCCTATCAGAATAGAAATATTATAATTTTCAAAATTATTACCAAATAAATTTCTTATAAGTTCAGCCTTTTCTTCTGTTACTCTCTCGCCTACATTTAAAATCACAAATCCTTTTTTTATCGTATTATAAACTGGAGGTATAGAAGAGACAGCATCATTCATTCTTTCTTTTGTACGTACAGAATTATATATAAGATTATCTCTTAAAAAAGCATTAACTATAGATGATATTGTATTAATATGATTTATATTAAGATTTCTGTATTTTGCCCCTATTATAGAAGGAAGCTCCATTCTTAAATCTTCCAAAAAAAATACTCTGTTTCTTGGAAGCACTCTTTCTTCTACTAAATAATCATCATATCTGTATATAAATACTCCATTATCAATTATAAGATTCAAAGTATCAGAACTCAAATTTCCCCTAGATATAACTCCTACACTGAATAATTCTTTAATAGTTTCTATTATTTTAGACTCATATCCTACATTAAGCTCATTAACAACAGCATTTGAAAATACTGATTTATTTATAGGCTCATTATGAAGTGCTAAAAACTGATTGTACATATCATCAATAGGAACATTATTATCATAAGATATTCTCATAAATGAAAACATATTGCTTATTTTAGATATAGTTTCATACTCTATATTTTTAGGCATATCAAATATAGGTGATACTGCCGCTTGTGCATAATATACAAGTTTTTGTGTTTCTTCTTTATTTTCATATTTTACATTACGTTTAACTATTAGAGGTTCTTTTACTATATCCCCTACTGAAGGTACTGCCGCCTTCTGCATATATGTAGGAAAAACTAAAAATAAAGTAAAAAGATACAATACTATAGCTATTATTAATTGAAAAACTCTTTCTATATTTGGAGTTTTATTTATAACTGATTTCATTATTTTCTTATTTGTATTCATATTAAATTATAAACCTTCCATAAATAAAATATTTTATTTGCCTGCATTATCATATGCAGCCAAAATCTCAGAAACTAAATGATGTCTTATCACATCTTTTTTATCAAAATGATGAAAACTTATACCGTTTATTCCTTTTAAAATTTTTAAAGCATTCTCAAGACCAGATTCCACATTATTTGGCAAATCGCTTTGAGATATATCTCCAGTTATCACCGCTTTGGATTTTTCGCCTATTCTGCTTAAAAACATTTTCATTTGAGAAACTGTAGTGTTTTGTGCTTCATCAAGTATTATAAAAGACTTGCTCAAAGTTCTTCCTCTCATATATGCCAATGGAGCTGCTTCAATTTTTCCTTCTTCAGTATATCTTAATATAATATCGCTTGACAAAAGACTATACAAAGCATCATAAACAGGACGCATATATGGAGATATTTTCTCTTTAAAATCTCCAGGCAAATATCCCAAACTCTCTCCTGCTTCAACTACAGGTCTTGTTATAATTATACGCTCTATTCTTCCCTCAGAAAGTAAATTTATAGCATAAGCAACCGATAAAAATGTCTTTCCCGTACCAGCAGCACCAGAAGCAAATACAATATCACTTCTTTGCATCTTATATAAATATTCTCCCTGAGAAATTGTTTTCATCTGTATGCTTCTTCCTAGATAAGGCAGTTTTATACGCATTGATATTAATTGATTTTCTTTATCGCTCTCAATATTATCTGCTATACTCATCACTTTTTGAATTGTTATATCATCAGATGAATTATACAGATCTTTTAATATATAAAGAACTTTAAGAGTGTCTTCTATTTTATTTGAATCGCCTTCTATAGTTAATTCATTTCCTTTTGGGTATATTGAAACATTAAATTTATCTTCCAATATTTCAAGATTCTTATCATTAATTCCGCATATTGAAATAAAGGATTCATTATCTTTAAATTTAATTTTATTGCCTGATATTTTCTTATTAATTATATAAAATCCTTAAAACAAAATCATATTTATAATAAATTTATAGAGATAATAGTATACAAAATCATATCTATTGTCAATAAGACAAAATGAATTTATTTAACTTTTTTTATTTATAAATATCAAAAAATCAATACCTCTAAATATTGAGCTATAATTTTTATATAGCATTATATATAAAATAAACACACAAATAAAACATAAATATAAAGAGTAATTCAATATAAAATTTACATATCTAATTTGCTTCAGATTTAAATTTTACTTAACAAAACACTAATATGTATTTATTTACATACTTAAAAAGTATATTTTTTTTATATTTTTGTACAAAAAGACAAATAAAAATAAAAAAAATATATAGACTATTTTTTTATTTATAGTAGTATATAATTAATAATATTAAAGTTTATAAGGAAATATTAAGTTTTAAAACTTTTTAATAAGCTATGAGAATTTTGCTTGCTGTAACAAGTTCTATATCTGCATACAAAACCCCAATGTTAGTAAGTATGCTAAAAAAAGAAGGGCATGATATTATTTGTGCCGTTACTAAAAATGCTCAAAACATGGTTGGATTAAAAGCACTTGAAACTATGAGCACAAATAAAGTAATAACTGATTTATGGCAGGAAGATGATGTTCTAAGACATATAAACATAAATAAAGAAACAGATATACTTCTTATAGCACCCGCTGATGCCAATATAATATCCAAAATAGCTAATGGTATATGCGATGATGCTGTAACTACTATAGCATGTGCATATACAAAAGATAAATATTTCGCCCCAGCTATGAATCCTCATATGTGGCTTAATAAAGCTGTACAAAAAAATGCAAAATATTTAATAGATGAGCTTAATTATAATATAATAGAACCAGAAAGCGGAAATATGGCATGCCATGATACAGGTGTGGGAAGATTAGCTGATTTTGAAACTATAATAAAAAAAATTACAAAAGAAAATAATAAATATAAAAATATAAAGTTTACTATAACATCAGGTGCTACTAAAGAATGGATAGACCCTATAAGATATATAACAAATACTTCAAGCGGTAAGATGGGCTCTTCAATATATGAAGAAATATATAATAACGGAGGAAGTTCTGTATATATAGAGGGTGAAGTAAGTACTATTTTAAATGTAAAAGGTAATGATAAAAAGATAAAAATTGATACAACAGAACAGCTGAAAGAAACGGTGCTTAATGAACTTGATAATACCGATATACTTATAATGGCGGCTGCCCCTTTGGATTTCAGACCTGCTGTTTATTCTGACAAAAAGATAAAAAAACAAAATATAAACTCTATAGATTTAATAGAAAATTCTGATATACTAGCGTCTGCTAAAGAAAAAAAGCAAAAATCTACACTGATAGTATCTTTTGCTGCTGAAACTGCTGAAAATGATGAGGAGCTTAAAAATTATGCTGTTGATAAAATGAATAGAAAAGGTGCTGATATGATAGTGGCAAATAAAATAAAAGACTCTATAGGTAAAGATACAAATAAAATAACTATCTTTTTTAAAGACGGAAGATTTAAATCATACCCTATATTGAGTAAAAGAGAATGTGCTGTAGAAATAGTAAATATAGCCGTTTATGAATGGAAAAAAAAGAACGGTTATAATTAGAAAATAATATTATTACGGGATTTTGTATAATGAGTTATCTTTATGAAATAAAAGAAATTAGTAAGGTATACGGACATGGAGGAGGAGCTACTCAGGCTTTAAAATCTGTTAATCTTACAATAGAAGAAGGAAAACTTACTGCTATACTAGGACCTAGCGGTTCTGGAAAAAGTACTTTGCTTAATATACTAGGTGCTTTGGATAAACCTACAAGCGGACAGGTTTTATTTCTGGGGGAAGACATATCTCATTACAGTAATAAAAAATTAGCTAAATTCAGAAGAGAAAATATAGGTTTTGTATTTCAAAGCTATAATTTGCTTCCTAATTTAACTGCTATAGAAAATGTAGAGTTTTCAACTGAGATAACAGGGCTTTCAAGAAGTAATGCCGAAGAGGCTTTAAAATTATTGGGTCTTGAAAACAGAATAAAACATTATCCTACAGAATTATCAGGCGGAGAGCAGCAGCGTGTAAGTATAGCACGTGCTATAGCTAAAAAACCTAAAGTAGTATTATGCGATGAGCCTACTGGAGCATTGGATAACAAAACTGGTATTATGGCTTTAAAAATATTAAGAGATTTAAACAGAAATCTTGGAACAAGCATAGTATTAATTACTCATAGTAAAGAAATAGCCAAAATGGCTGATACTGTAGTAAAGATTCTTAGCGGCGAAGTATTAGATAAATATGATGTAGAAAAACCTCTAAATCCAGAAGAGATAGAGTGGTAAAAATAAAAACGGTAAATAAATAATGATTAGTATAAAAACCAAACTATTATTTAGAAAAATAAATAAACAGCTTGCAATATTTATGTCAGCAGTATTTATAGTAACATTAGCAGTTCTATTCTTTGTTGCTGTAAAAACTGTATATAGAGATTTCAAACTGTCTGCTGAAAATTATTTTGAAGAGAATCTATTAGATGATCTTGTATTATTCGGAATGTTTGATGACAATGATATAGACATATTAAAAGATATAAAGGGTATTGATAGGGCAGAAGCGGGGCATAGATTTCAGGGAAAAATAAATAATATTGATGCTATTATTTACGGTACTGACAATTCAAAAGATAGAATAAATAAGCCCTACCTTTATGAAGGAAAATATGAATTAGAAACTAATGAAATAGCTATTAATAAAAATTTTGCTGATGCTAATTCTCTTAAATTGGGAGATACCGTAGAATTAACTTTTAACGATAAAACCAACTCATTTACTATTGCAGCTTTGGTTTCTTATCCTAATTATGTATTTCTTTTTAAAGACGGTGCAAGTACAGCATCTGAAGCTAAAGATTTCGCCGTTATAGAAATAAGCGAAGATCATTTTAATTATGTGCCTTATAATTCAATTTACATAAAATACAAAGAAGATGCTGATAAAAGCAATACCGAAAACCTAATAAGAACTAAATTAAAACAAAAAATATTCTTCTTTACAGACAGAGAACAGTCAGTAAATTATGTAAACTATGAACAGACACTTCTTCAAATAGATTCTTTTTCATATATTTGTCCTTCTATACTTCTTTTGATGGCTATACTTCTTTTATATATTATACAAAGAAGAAATGTTGCTGTTGAAAGAAAGCAGATAGGTATTATGAAAGCTATAGGGCTTACCGATTTCTCTATAATGTTTATGTATATCAAATATTCTTTTTTGGTATCATTCTTCGGTATACTCTTAGCCTTTATAGCAAGTAAATTCCTTTTGCCTCCTATATTTAATGCACTTGGAAATATATTTGATATGCCTAATTTTACATACAATATTTATATAGATTTATGGATAATATCTGCTTTAATTATATTATTTGTATGTATATTCTCTAATCTTTTGGCTGCCGTTTCAATATTAAAGCTCAACCCTGCTCAGTCAATGAGAGGTGAGCCTCCTAAAGGTGCTGGAAAAACTTTTATAGAAAGATTCAAAATATGGAATAAACTTTCTTTTAATACAAGATATGCAATAAAAAATGCTTCAAGAAGCAAAACTAGATATTTAGCCTCTCTTTGGGGAATGTTTGCAGCAATTAGTATGACTATATTTGCTCAAGGATTTAATAACTCTTTTGACTATTTTTTATATACTTTATATGAAAAGTTTGCATTATACGATGTTACTGCTACTATAAGTCCTACAAAATGGGAAGATAATTCTGATATACTTACAAATAAAAGTATAAAATATTTTGATAAAGCTGCTATTTATCAGTCAAGACTTTATCCAGCTTTTAGAGAAGACTCAGAAAGTTTATACATACCTACTTTAATATATAAAGATAGTTTTTCTTCTCTTGATATACCAAATAATGAAAATAAAGAAGATTCTGTAATGATTCCTAAATATTTAGCAGATAAATTAAAAGTAAAAGAAAATGACTATATAGGAATAGAACTATACACACTTGGAAACAGTATTTCAAGAAGAGTAAAGGTTAGCAAATTTGTAGAACAGCAAGGTATGTTCTATATTTATATGGATAAAGATTTTGCTGAAGAAACATTTGAAGTTAAGGACGTTTATAACACTTTATTTTTAACTACTGAAACTAACACTTCTAAAGAAGAGATAAAAGATATATTAGATAATAGTAAAGAAGTTTCTTATTACAGTTTCAGAAATGATGAATATGAAGCATACAAAAATCAAATAGCAACAATATATTTGCTTGTACAGATACTTATATTTATAGCATTCTTACTTGGTGCAACTTCACTTTACGGTGTGGGCGTTATTACTCTTGCTACAAGAAGATACGAGTTTACGCTTCTTAAAGTTATGGGCTATACAACAAAAGAAATTATGATAGCTTCATTAAAAGAAACTATAACACAAGTAATAGTTGCCATACCTTTGGGAATAGCTGCAGGATATGGAATACTTTATCTTGTAAAAAAACCATTCTCAAGCAAGTTATTCTCTTTTGTGCCTCATGTATACAGTTCAAGCTACGGACTTGCTGTGATACTGCTTATAGCTGTAATATTTTTGGTAGCTCTTATGAGTACGCATTATATAAATAAACTAGATATGGTAGAAGGCTTAAAAGACAGAGAAGAATAAATATGAAAAAGAATATATAAAAAAATTCTGTTTTATGCTTGACTTTTTTTATAGTTATAGTATAATAATAATCACTTCGCTGGTGTAGCTCAATTGGCAGAGCAGCTGATTTGTAATCAGCCGGTTGCGGGTTCAAGTCCCATCACCAGCTCATTTTTTTAACCTAAATTTATCTTTTAATAAACCAAAAATATAATCTGCAATTATTACAACTTCTTAATATCTCCGCAAAATAAAATATTAATAAATAATTATACATCTATTTCGATAATATATTTGTAATAGTATCTTACTAGGAAGAGGTATATATAATTATGATTAAATTAAAAGACTTAATAAGCAAAAAAGGATATTTTGTAATAGCTGAAGCAGGATGCAATCATGAAGGAGATTTAAACTCTGCTGTAAAATTAGTTCAGAAAGCTGCTAAATCAGGAGCTGATGCAGTAAAGTTTCAGAGTTTCACTCAAAAAACATTATTCGCCCCTAAAGAATATACCAAAGCATTAAAACTTAATGACAATGCACTTGAAGGCGTTGATAATATAGTATTGAAAAAAGAATGGTATGAACCTCTTATAAAAGAAGCTAAAAAAAATAAAATAATGTTTATAACAACTCCTTTTTCTGTGGAATCTATTAATGATATAAATTATTATGATATACCTATAATAAAAATAGCCTCATGTGACATAGATAATATTCCTCTTCTTGAAGCAGCAGCTAAAACAAAAAAACCAGTAATACTCTCTACTGGACTTGCTCTTAATAAAGATATAAAAGAAGCTTTAAAAATATTAAAAAATAATGAAACAGCATTGCTTCACTGTTCTGTAGAATACCCTACTCCTATGGAAAATGCCAGATTAAACAGAATATCGGTAATGAATAAAATATTTAAAAACTCTATAATAGGCTACTCAGATCATACAATAGGAATAGAAGCTCCTATTATTGCTCTAACTCTTGGAGCCAAAATAATAGAAAAACACTTTACTATAACACCAGAAAAAAAAGAAGGAGATCATATTATAAGTTTGGATACTGATAATATGAAAACACTTATAAAATCTATGGACAACACTTTAACTATGCTTGGAGGATCATCTGCTCTTAAAAAAGAACATGTATTAAGCAAGCAGGAGAAAAAAGAATTAGTATATGCTAAAAGAGGTGTTTATTTAAATCATGCTATGCTTAAAGGTGAAATAATAACAGAAAAAGATATCATCACTCTGAGACCTTGTGTTGGAATATCAGCAAAAGACTATAAAAAAGTTATAGGCAAAACTCTGAAAGTTGATAAAAAATCATGTACGGCATTAAGCTTTAAAGATTTGAAAAAATAATATTAGCAGTGTATATTTAAACAAATATAGTTTGTCAAAAAATATTTTTTTTAATTTAAAATATTGCAGGCTTCACAGTCATGCCGCACTTCTTTTATGATGCTCTATGCTGTAGGCAGGCGAGAAGCAGGCACAGCCCGCTGTCGCGAAGTACTGCATTTTTTAACTAAAATATAGTTATTATAATACATTTTAAACTTATTTTATTAATGCTAAGTAATACTTTATACTATTTATAAGTTATCATTACATCTATAAATAATTAAAATTTGACAAAAGATAAATTTTTAAATTTTAGTATTTGCGGGGACTAGCCATACTTAATAACACTACAATTCTTTGCAGGCATAGTAAATTCTATAAATTGCTATAAAAATCAAAACTCTGACATATCCGTTTTAATTCATTAAAAAACTGCATTTGATAAAATACAAATCTTTAAACATTCCTTTGGCAATGTGTGCACAAATTTCAAGTATTATCATAAATTCGTTTGACTAGATATAAAAAATCAGTACTTATGTTTTTAGATAAATAAATATTATACTAAAGGAAGTATATTTCGGTATGTATAAAACTTTGGCAAAGTCTTGTAAAAAAAGTTGATAATAAAGAATATAATTGTTTAGCTATATACCAAACATAAAAATTATTACAAAAAAAATTAGATTTTTTAAAAAAATCAAAAAAAATTTGAATTCCAAAAATAATTTTCCTAGACTAAAATTATAAAATATAAAAACCTTAGGAGTGAGCAAAATGAGAAAATTTTTATTAATGGTAACTGCTATTTTTGTATTAGCATGCAGTTCAGTATTTGGTATGTATGGTGCTGATAATACTTGGCTCTTCTTCCTTATTCATGGAAATCAGCTAAGGGCTAGAATGAATCAGTTGGGCTTTACACTAGGAAACGGAACTATTAAAGGTACTTTCGGTTTTAAAGCTAATACTGGATTAACTGGTCAGATTTTTACCTCAAGAGCAAATACAAATTTAGAAGCCACTATATCTGGAGGTATAGGATATACCTAAACAAATACAGTTTGTCAAAAAATAAATTTTTTAAATTTTGATATTTGCGGGGCTTTGCCCCACACCCCAGTTCTTTTGTTGGCACAAAG
>NZ_CASEGO010000099.1 GCF_949287625.1 uncultured Brachyspira sp.
AAAGAATACATTCTACTTTAAATTATGATACTCCTATGCTATACTTTAAGAAATTAAGGAATACTTAAATGCAATATGTATGGAACCCGTGCAAAAAATTATTAAATTACTATTGAAAATAATTATATATTGTTATATACTGTAAAAATAAAATTTAATTTTAGGAATTATAAAAAATGAAATCAATCATCATTATGAATCAAATGCTTTGCCTCATGCAAATGTGTATGTTTAATAATGATGGCTGTATAATATAATATATTTTTTATTTTGTAATTTCAGCCGTCAAATTAATTTTTGGCGGCTTTTTTATTTTTAAATTTATAAAATTAAATTTTTGATAATGAAAAATCATAAAGGAGAGTATATGTCAAGAGAACTAAGGTTTGAAACGATAGCAGCACATGCAGGTCAGGATTTTGATGATAAGTTTGGAAGCAGAGGAGTACCAGTATATAGAACGACTTCCTATTTATTTAGAGATTCTAAACATGCAGCAGATTTATTTGATTTAAAAGAACTTGGATATATATATTCAAGAATGGGAGACCCTACAACTGATGTACTAGAAAAAAGAATTACTGCTATGGAAGGCGGACTTGCTTCTATTGCAGTATCATCAGGTACTAATGCAATATTTTATACTATAATTACAATATGCGAAGCTGGAGATGAAATAGTTTCTGCATTTAATGTTTATGGAGGTACATATTCTCAGTTTGGAGCAATACTTCCTAAGTTAGGTATTAATACAAAATTTGTTGATGCAAAAAATCCAGAAAACTTTGCTAAGGCTATTACTGATAAAACAAAATTAATATTTATAGAAACAATATCAAATCCTTCGCTTGATTTCACAGATATTGAAAAAGCAGCTGAAATAGCTCATAATGCTGGAATACCTCTTGTAATAGACGGTACTTTCACAACTCCTTATCTTTTGCAAACTATTAAACATGGTGCTGATATAGTAATAAACTCTCTTACTAAATGGATAGGAGGACATGGAAATGCTATAGGAGGTATTATAACTGACAGCGGTAATTTTAATTGGCAAAGTGATAAATTTCCTTTATTTTCAAAACCAGACTCAAATTATCATGGACTTCGCTGGGCTTATGATTTGCCTGATGAGCTTAAAAATGCTGCTTTTGCTTTGAGAGTAAGAACAGTACCTCTTAGAAATTTGGGTGCTTGTCTTTCAGCAGATAATTCTTGGATATTTATTCAGGGTACAGAATCTTTATCTTTAAGAATGGAAAGACATTCATATAATGCTCTAAAAGTTGCTGAGTTTTTAGAAAAAGATAATAGAGTTGAATGGGTAAGATACCCTGGTCTAAAAAATGATCCTTCATATGCTTTGGCAAGCAAATATTTAAAAGATAAATTCGGAGGAATGGTTGTATTCGGCATTAAAGGCGGATATGATGCAGCTGTTAAATTTATAGACAATATAAAACTATTCTCTCATTTAGTTAATGTAGGCGACGTAAAAAGTTTGGTTGCTCATCCTGCTTCTACTACGCACTCTCAATTATCAGAAGAAGAATTAATAAAGGGCGGAATAAGCAAAAACTTTATAAGACTTTCTATAGGAATAGAACATATTGATGATATACTTTATTATTTAGATGAAGCTCTAACTATAGCAAGCAAATAATTATAAGCATAAAAAACAAGGGTGATAATAATATAAATCACTCTTGTTTTTGATAATATTTATTAGGGGTTTATTTTATGAAGAATATAAAAAATATAATAAAAGATAAAAAAAATAAAAAAGATAAAATTAGAGAACAAATTAATAAAATCGAAGAAACTATAGAAGAAAAAAGTAATCTTAAATTCTTTCACTATGATAAATCATTTAAATTTGAAAATGGGGCTTCTATATCAGAACTGACTATAGCATATACTGCCTCAGGACATTTAAATATCAATAGAGATAATGCCATTTTAATATGCCATGCTTTTACAGGGGATGCAGATGTACTTTCTTGGTGGAGTAATTTTGTAGGCAAAGGTAAAGCAATAGATACTAATAAATATTTTGTCATATGCTCTAATGTTTTAGGAGGCTGCAGCGGCACAACAGGACCTTCCTCAAAAAAACCAAATAGTAATTTATGCTACGGAACAGATTTTCCTACCTTTACAATTAAAGATATAGTAAAAGTACAAAAGATATTAATAGACTCTTTGGGTATAAAAAAACTTTACTGTGTAATAGGCGGCTCTATGGGAGGAATGCAGGCTTTGCAATGGACTGCTTCTTATCCTCAAATGATGGAAAAATCAATTATAATAGCAAGCACTATGACTCATTCTCCCATGCAGATAGCTTTCAATGAAATAGCAAGAGAAGCTATAACAGAAGACAATGAATGGTACGGCGGAAAATATTATGGAATGTCCTCTCCAGATAAAGGTCTTGCTTTGGCTAGAATGCTTGGACATATTACTTATATGAGCGAAGAATATATGAGAAAAAAATTCGGAAGAAGAAGAAAAAAGGCATTAAAATATTTTACTCCTTCTTTTGAAGTAGAAAATTATCTTCATTACAATGGAGAGAAATTTACAGCGAGATTTGATGCTAACAGCTTCTTATATCTTACTAAAGCCATGGATTTTTTTGATGCTAAAGATGATATAAAAAAAATAAAAAACAAGAAAAATGTATCTCTTAATAAAGTACTTGTTATATCATTTATATCTGATTGGCTATATCCTAGTACTCAGTCAGCTGAAATAGTTTCTGCATATCAGCATGCTAATATAGAGACTTTATTTTATGAAATAGAATCCAATTACGGACATGATGCTTTTTTAATAAAAAATGCTGAACAAACTAAATGTATAAAGAAATTTTTAAATAGTTAAAGCATATATATTTTTTATAAAACACTTGTTTTTTTGCTAATATTGTTTAGTATATAAAAAATATATTTAAGGTATTAAAAATGAAATTTATATTTTCAAGATTCTTGATAGGTAGTATTGTAATAATAATAGGTGCTTATATACTGCTTCAGTATGTTTTTCATATTTATATTCCAGCATTGGCATATACACCTGTATTTACTATAATCGTTTCTTTTTTAATAATTGCTTGGGGTATTGCAATGATATTCGGAAGAGGCTTTTACGCTTCTAAACTCCTTTTAGGGTTATTTGTAATAGGAGGCGGTATATACATACTAATAAGATACTGCTTCAACATTAATATGCCTTTTATACTATACACTCCAATATTTAGAATGATTATAGGAATGATTATCATTTTTTTAGGGGCATACATACTATTAGGAATGCATTATGTTGGAGATAGTGTTCCTAAAAATAAAAGAACTAAGTATGACGTATATTTCAAAACAAAAACTATAGACTTATCAGATTTAGAAATAGACAGAAACAGAGTTATAGATATAAATACTGTATTTTCAGATACTGTTATTTTTATAAGTGATAAGGTTCAGCTTCATATAAAGGCTTCAAGTGCTTTTGGAAGTGTATCTCTTCCTACTGGAGACAGCGTAAGTTTCGGAGAAACGAATTTTGTTATGGGAACATATGACAATATACTTTATTTAAATGTGAATGCTGCTTTCGCTCAAATTAGAGTTTTGTATAAATAATTTTTATTTGGAAAAAATATGTATATTATATCAGGAAATAAAAAAGGAAGAAAAATAATAACTCCTAAAAGAGATTTCAGACCTACTCAGTCAAAGGTAAGAGAGGCTTTTTTTAATATAGTTAATGCTGAAAATAAAACTTTATTAGATTTATGTTCTGGAAGCGGTGCTATTGCTTTTGAGGCTTTAAGCAGAAATGCTAAACATGCTACACTAATAGAAATAGATAGAGAGGCTATAAAAACTATATTTATAAATGCTAAAGCCATATTTGATAATGATAATTCACTTTATAAAGTAAAGAGAATATCTGCTTTAGATTATGTAAAAAGAACTAATGATAAATTTGATATAATATACTTTGATCCGCCTTACCATTCAAATATATATTTTGACTGCCTAAATACTATAATAGAGAGAAAACTATTAAATAATGATGGAATTTTAGCAGCAGAGTTTGGTGCTGATTATTATAAAAGTTTTTTGGAAACAGAAAATTTTAAAGATCTTATAAAAAATATAATGCATTATGATATAAAAAGCTATGGCGAAAGTATTTTGTTAATATTTAAGTATATACTCTAATTATATAAAAATATAATAAACATATTAATAATTATAACACTAGAAATTTGAGAATGCAAAATATATTTATTTTTGTTTCTTCACTCTTTTGCAACTATTTTCAAATAATTCAAAAATGCTTCATCTTCGCAAATAGTCTTGCCCTCATCATCAGATAGTTTTGCTACAGGTTTGCCATTAACACTTTGAAGTTTCATAACTATATTTAAAGGCTTAGAAACTGGTTCAAAATCATTTGTAATATAGGTGCCTATACCAAATGTTACCTTAGCTTCATCTTTAAACTCTTTATATATAACATATGCTTTATCAAAATTTAGGCTGTCGCTGAAAAGCAGAGTTTTTGTTTTTGGGTCAACCCTAAGGCTTTTATAATGATTTATAACTTTATATCCCCAAGCTATAGGATCTCCAGAATCATGCCTTATTCCGTCATAAAGTTTTGCAAAATACAAATCAAAATCTTTTAAAAATTTATCAGTACCCAATGTATCGGATAATGCTATGCCTAAGTCTCCTCTGTATTCATTAACCCAAGACTGAAGCATAAATTTCTGGCTTTCTGCAAGTCTTACTTTATCCAATGCCTGCCCTATTTGATAATATTCATGAGCATTTGTACCTACAGCAAGCAAATCATATTTTTTAGCAAAATAAACATTACTTGTACCTACCAAACATGAAGAAGGAAGTTTTTTCTTGAGTATATCAACAACCTTATTCTGCCAATCAAAAGAAAATCTTCTTCTAGTTCCAAACTCTGAAAGTTTAAATCCATTATCTTCTTTATGCATAGGCAGAAGTTTTTCATCTATTTTTTTTAATAAATTAATCTCAGCTTGTTCATATGCTTTTTTACCATTATTATATTTGCAAACAGTATATGTATAATAAATCTCGCTAATCATAGCAAGCATCGGTATTTCCCAAAGTATAGTCTGATACCAAGGACCTTCTATTTCAACAGTCAATTTATCATTATCAAATAAGGCTTTTACATGTTCTTCTAAAGGTCTGTATAATTTTAAGAACTCTATATAATCTTTTTTGATAAATCTTAAAGAAGCCAAATATTCAAGTTCATCTTTTTTAAAATTTAAGCTGCTGAAATATTTTATTTGTCTTAAAAGCTCCTCATGCATTTCAAAAGTCCAATCCAATATATTCCTGCTTTTAAATACATAACGTACCCAAACATCAGAGAACTGTCTTAAAGCACATTGCTGCATAGTAAATTTATATAAATCAGTATCTAATAAACTATTTATTATAGGCTTCATAGTTTAATCCTTATTATTTTTATTCATTTTATCAAAAGCCTTTGATATCTTGTAAAGTCTGTAAATACCAGAAACAAAGCCAACAAATATACCTATTATTGTAAATAAAGGTCTGCTGTTAAAGTGTTTGTCGGCATAATGCCCTACAAAAGCTAAACCAAGTACCATACTTCCAAACTCAGCCCCAAGTGCTGCATATCTTACTGCGTTTTTTAAACTCTTATTCTCCATCTTCATATTCTAAAGTAGTAAATATCAAAGGATTAACATATTTTGTAGCTATTTTAAGCTCATAATCAAAAATACCAGTCTTGGCATTTCCTAATATTTCACCCTTTTTTACAGTCATATTTTCAGATACAGAAGAAGTAGCAAGTCCGCTGTATCTTGTAACAATACCGTATCTATGATAAATAGTGATTGTAAATCCGCTCTCTTTATCATATGATACATCATTAACAGTACCTGAAGCAGCTGCCCTTATCAAAGTACCAGCTATAGTTTCAAAACCTATACCCTTAGATATAATAGATCCGTCCTGATATGGTCTTGATATAACAGCATATCTTGAATCTATAGGAAGTATTGAAGGAATAGATTCAAGTGAATTATTTTTAGAGTTGATATTTGCTCTTAATTCTTCTAAATATAATTTTATTTTTTCTAATTCATCTGCCCTTGAATTCATAAGCATAATATTATCTACATAGTTATTAGAAAAAGATATAGCATTATCATCTATTTTTAATATACCTGCAATATTAGACATATCAGTTATATAATAATCATTAGTTACTACTGAATTAAAAATAGTTTCTAAAGAATTTATCTCAGCTAATTTATCTTTATAGCTTCCGCTTAATATTTCAGTTTTACTTGCAAGTACAGTATTTTTGGTTAGAAAAGAAAAAGTAGAAAGTAATAATGAAATAATTATTATAACAATTATTATTAAAGAATATACTGGAATAGATAATGTTTTAGTTTTCTTTTTTGAATGCGGTATAAACATAAAAAATATTTTATGCGTAAGAAACTGACTGATTTTTTTAAAAAATAAATAAAACGCAGAAGGTTTTTTATTAATATATTTACTACTTTTTTTTCTCTTATGTTTTATAGTCATAATCTGCTGCCTAATAATTGATAGCTATTTTAACAAAATATTGATATTTAATCAATAATAATAAAACAGTTAAAATTCCTATTTTGTAGTATATACATCAACTAAAGCCTTATACATTTGATTTGCCAATTCTCTTATAGCTTTAATACTTCCAAACTGCCATTCATGTATAAAAGCAGATTCTATGAGTACTGAAGGCACATCCTTTTTTATTTCCTGTTTATTATAAGCATTTTCATAAGCATCGCCTATAACTATTAATCCTCTCAAAGATATTCCCTCTTTAATTAATTCCTCTTTATCATAAAATTTCCATACATTATTAGGAAGTACTCTGTCATGTCCTATAACAGGAGAGATACTATATTTTTCCTGCATACGTTCAGATAATTTATATGCAACCTGCATAGAAGCTGGAAACTCTTTATTATAAGGACTTACTATAACATGGAAACCAGAAGTTTTAGCCCTCCTGCTAATATAAGGCATATAATCAAAATGTATACTAAGTAAAAGATCAAAATTATTATCTATAGCATAATGTCTTATAGCATACATCTCTAAAGTCTGATATCTTGTTAAATTTCCGCTTCTCTCTTCTCCTTTTACTTTTGTATTATATATTCCTAAAAGCTCTGCATAATTATTAGTCATATATTCTTTAATAGGTCTGCTGTAATATGCTCCGTCTCTGCTTAAAAAATATTCAAACCTGTCATCTTCTGAAAGTATTTTAGCTAATTCCCTAGCTACTCTTAAATTAACATAATATTCATAACCTAAATATCCTAATGCACCTTTAGTAGCAGCATTATGACCTGGATCTATAAGTATTCTAATCTTTCTATTTTCTATTATATCATTAAATTTCTCACTAGGTGTAGAAACTTTATTTACTTCGCTTTCTCTTACTATATTTTCAGAAACTTTAGTATTTGCTGTAACAATAAGCGATGAGAAAGATACAATTATTAAAACGATAATAACTACTGAAAAAATTATAAAACGGTTTTTGTTATTCATAGTAATTAGATTATCGTAAAGAATTTTATTAAATTAAAGCTCAAGTAAATAATTTTTATATTATAAAGCACTTGATTATACAAATATTTTTTAATTAATTATTAGAAATTATAATATTGCCATTATTTAAATCTTTAAATTTGAAAGCTATTATCCTAATTTCTATAAAAATATCATTATTATTCTTTAAAGCTTTTCTTGAAAATAAAACAGTAACTTCTATTTGTTTACTAGTATCAGAATATAAATCTCTCTCTTTAAACAAAAAAGTATCTTCTTTTATCTGCTCGCCTTTCTCTCCAGAAGCTATTTTTTTATATATAGAATCATAAAGTTTTGAAAAATGAGCATACTCTTCTATAATAATATCTTTATACTTATTTACATTATCATCTATAATAATTTCGATAGACATCTAATATAAACCCTCTATACACTTAAAGCCCAATCAATATCTTCTTTTGTTATTTCTGCCTCTTCAGAAATAAAATATGGATATAAATCCACTTCATCGCCTATATTAATAAAATCCCATATTTTAAATTGATGACTTATATCACTAATTTCTTTTGCTTTAAAATTATTATATATATGCATTGTAACGGTGTATAAAGCATCTATTTCTATTGATGATAAATTTGATATATCAGGCTCTTTTAAGCTAAAAAATAAACGGGCATCATTATTTTTTTCACCCTCTCTTATAGCTATAACATTATCATTCTTGAGTATATTTAAAATTTTTAATATATTCTTAGGTACAGGACCAAATTGTCTTTTTATATATGTATCCTCAGTTAATGTCTTACCAGTTTTTCTAAGTAAAATACCATCTGTAAATAATAATATTTTATTTAATTTTATAGAACCTAATTTATAAGGATTTTTACATTTATCTATTATATAATGAACTGCATTTTTATATTTATCTTCCATAATGAATATCTCCAAAAATTTCATAACACAATTTTATATAAAATGACAAAAATAATATTTAAATTATTTGCTTTCTTCTTTGGACTTTTCTTCTTCAGATTTTTCTGGAACTATATTATTTATAGAATCAACAATTTCTGTAATACGCACACCAAAACATTCGTCTATTACTACAACCTCGCCTCTTGCTATCAATTTACCATTAACAAGCAAATCCACAGGCTCACCTGCCAATTTCTGAAGCTCTATAATAGAACCTTCTCCAAGACTTAATATTTCTCTTACGGTTAAACGTGCTCTTCCTAGTTCTACAGTTACGTTAATAGTAACGTCCATAAGCAAACCGATGTTGCCTGAATTGTTAGGATTATTAGTTACTGTCTTTTTATCCGCCATTATTTTACTTCTATATTATTTATAATAAATATATTATATATGTTTGTGATATAATTTCAATTAAGTTATAAAAAAAATTTTACTATTTAAAATAAAAAAGCGAGGATTTTACTCCCCGCTTTAATTTATTGGTAATTATTTTAACTTATATTATCTAGGTTTATTAGTAAGTCTGTCCATAGGATTAATAATATCAGTAACACGAACACCGAAGTTTTCATCTATTACTACAACCTCACCTTTAGCTATTAACTTACCATTAACAAGCAAATCTACAGGCTCACCAGCTAATTTTTGAAGCTCTATGATAGAACCTTCGCCAAGTCCTAAAATATCTCTGATAGTCATAGTAGCTCTACCAAGTTCTACAGTCATATTCATGGTAACGTCCATAAGAAGACCGATATTACCAGTTCCCTGTACATCAGAAGCAGGCATTAAAGAATTAAACTCTGCATGCTGTACACCAAGCTGAGGACCAGAATCAAATGCCTGATTATCTACAAGTCCTGCCATAGGATTTCCTCCTGAAGCTGCATTGTTAGTATTAGAAGCTGCTGCATTTGAAGCAGGAGCTTGAGAAGATGAAGAAGCAGAACTCAAAAGGCTCTGTAATAAAGGCAGTTCCAAAGCAAATACATATGGAGCATTTTCCACTTCACCCTCAATAGATAAAGAACCGCTTACTATAGCCAAAGGTCCTGGTATATTGATACTGAAAGCATCTTCTAGTATAGAAGTTTCTATAGGCGAATTAGTAAAACTGCCTCCAAACCTAGAAGATAAAGCACTGTCAGAAACTCCCACCATTTGAGAGAAAGCCTCTTTTAATACCTGAGCTACCATATCATTTAAAGCAGCTTCTTTTTGTCCCATCATAAGAGAAGCAACTATTAAAGCCTCATTTTCTCCCATGAAATAGTAAACGTTTCCAGTAATAGAGCCTGTATAACCCACTTTAGCTTCTATCATTTTACCAGAAAGCATTTGATGTAAGTTATTAACATCTCCAACTGTAGTAGTAATATTAGTAATGGATACACTTTTAGTGGAAATAGATGATAGTGAAAAGGCTTGATTTTCTGCTATCATTTTAGCCGCTTCATTAAAAAGTTGTTTATCTACATTTCCGCCGCCATTACTAGATGCTTTGGAATCGCCTCCAAAAGCTTCATCGGCACCTTTTAGCAAAGCTTCTATTTCGTCTTGAGATAATGCACCGTCACTCATCATAACCTTAATCCTCCTCTTTTAATAAATCGTCTTCGGTTATATCAGCCTCTCCATCCATAACACCTGTAAGCTGTACAGCCATTCTGCTGCCTGATATACCAGGACGACATAAGAATTTCTTTCTGTTTCCTATCTTGAATATAACAGGATCTGTAATCTTAGTATCAGTAAACTTAACGACATCGCCTTTCTGAAGATTGAGAATGTCTGATAGCGGTAATTGCATAGATCCAAGTTCCGCCGAAGTTTCAACAAATATATTTTGTAATTTTTCTTTTATTATCTTTAAATTTTCGCTAGTGCTTCCTCTTCTAATAGATGCATACCAATACTGAGCTGAAAACTTAGAAAGTATAGGCTCAATAGTAATATATGGTATACAAAAGTTCATCATACCTTCCACATCGGCTACTTTAGTCTCTAAAGTAATAAGTACAACCATGTCATTAGGGCTAACCATCTGAGCAAACTGAGGGTTAGTTTCTATAGAACCCAAACGCGGTCTTAAGTCTATTACCTGAGACCAAGCCTCCCTTAAGTTACCAAGTATTCTTACTATAATACCTTCCATAACTGATAACTCAATATCTGTAAGCTCCCTATTTAAATTCTTAGGGCTCTCACCAGGACCGCCGAACAATCTATCAATTATAGTAAAAGTGATAGACGGGTCAATCTCTAATATAGAACTTCCTTTCAAAGGGTCCATACTAACTATAGCCAAAGTAGAAGGATTACTAACACTTCTTATAAACTCTTCATAAGTAAGCTGGTCTACACTTGCTACGTGAATACCTACTAATGTTCTCAACTGTGCTGATAATGAAGTTGTAGTAACACGTGCGAAGTTTTCATGCATCATTTGAAGCGTTCTAATTTGGTCTTTTGAAAACTTATCTGGACGTTTGAAGTCGTATATCTTTATCTTTCTATGCTCTACTTCTACACGCTTAGTATCAATATTATCTAAACTTTCACCAGATGATATAGCACTTAGTAACGCATCTATTTCGCTTTGTGACAATACTTCTGTCATACGAGTATCCTTCTATAAATATTTTTTCCGTTCTTCTTTAATTAGCTTAATAAGAAGTTATCAAATAATATACCATCTATTTGACCATTTCTAAGCATACTATTAATCTCTCGCTTAATATCAGCTTTTAACTGCTCTCTTCCCTCATTAGTCCTTAACTGATCATAAGTATAAGAACTAAGGATTGTAGTAATTCTGTCTCTTATCATATAGAATCTTTCTGGAAGTTCTACTGCAAGCTGTTTTACATTAGTAGTATAAGTTAATATTATACTTACTTTTACGTATCTAGCTACGTCCATGTCAGCTGTGTTTACATTGAACTCTGGATCTATACGATATATTGATGGAGGCGGTTGTTTTACCATGTCGTCTACCACCCCGCCTTGAACTCCTGCAGCTTTCCCTACACTTTTAGAAACAAAAAATGCTATAAGCCCAGATATTAAAGCCACAACTAAAATGGCAGCAACTCCCATAAGGATTTTAACAATCATAGGGCTTAAACCAAATTTTTTCTTTGGTGCAGCTTCGGCTTGCTCTTCTTCGCCTTCATCCAATTCTTCGTCTAAGTTTTCTTCGTCTGCCATATAATTTCCTCACTTAAATTAATATGTTTGTTTTCAATTATATAACAGTAAAATAAAATTAGCAACTCTTATGTTAACTTTAACTTTTTTTACTGTCTTTATATATAATATCGGTAAAGTATTAAAACACTTAACATATTTTTTATGCAAAAGTAAAAAAATAATGCATGGGTGCCATACATATTGCATTTAAGTATTCCTTATCTTTTTGAAGTATAACATAGGTGTATCATAATTTAAAGCTGAATGTATTCGTTTATG
>NZ_CASEGO010000100.1 GCF_949287625.1 uncultured Brachyspira sp.
GGATATAAGGTTCTTTTTGCGGCGGGAAAAAGAACAATAAAAAATTGACAAACTTAAAAATTTTCAGTATATACCTAAATAAATACAGTTTGTCAAAAAATAATTTTTTTAAATTTCGATATTTGCGGGGCTTTGCCCACCACGCTGTGTGCTACGCCCCCCAGTTCTTTTGTGACGCTGTCCGCCTCGCTCTGCGTGCCTGCGGCAAGGTGTAGCCTAAATTTTGGGTATTACCATACATTTAATACATATCTTTAAAATATAAAGTTCTAGTAATTGCGTTTTTCACGAAGTGTGACTTTGGCAAAAACTTTGGCGAAGCCCGCCTGCGACCGCAGGAAGTACTGTTAAGTATGGTGTGTGCGGCAAAAAAGTTGATAGTTCTATATAATGTACATCAGTTGACAAAATATAGTCGTTTAGCTATATATCAAATAAAATACACCGAGCAAATAAAATCATATTTTTTATATTTTTCTGCTCGGTGAAATAAATAACTCATAAAATTAAATCAATAATTTATAGCCCAATATATAAAATTAGATAATATACAAATTAAAATTTAAAATCTCTTCTTCCTTCATCTATGCCTTTTAAAGCATCTACTAATTTCATTTTAACCTTTTCATTAGGTACTCTCTCTATTTCATTTGCCATAACTTTATCTATAGATTTTTTAGTTTCTTCTTTGGCATAATCGTTTTCATATTCTTTTAACGTTATTATAGCATTAGCCTGACAGAAATTTTTTATTTGTCCGCTCTTAGCAAAAGCCATAAATCTGTCTCCTGTTCTTCCTTCTCTATAGCAAGCAGTACAAAAGCTAGGAAGATATCCTATATCTGAAAGCCATTTAATAATATCATCAAGAGAGCGGTTATCAGATATTTCGAACTGTTTTGAATTCTCCTCTTCCTCTTCTACATATCCTCCTACACTAGTTCTTGATCCTCCGCTTATTTGAGAAACTCCTACTTCTAATGCCTCCTCTCTTGATTTTTGGCTCTCTCTTGTAGAAACTATTATTCCAGTATAAGGAACAGCAATTCTTAAAACAGCAACTATTTTTTTGAATAGACTATCAACTATAGCATTAGGGAAACTTTTAACATCAACATCATCAGCAGGTCTTATTCTAGGAACACTTATAGTATGAGGTCCGCAGCCGAAAGTATCTTCTAAATGTTTAGCATGATAAAGCATAGCAGTAAAATCATATTTATAATCATAAAGCCCGAATAATACACCTATACCTACATCATCAATACCGCCTTCCATAGCTCTGTCCATTGCCTCAGTATGATATTCATAATTACTTTTAGGTCCGCTTGGGTGAACTTTCTCATAAGTAGGTTTATGATAAGTCTCTTGGAATAATACATAAGTACCAATTCCTGCATCTTTTAACTTTTTATAATTTTCAACTGTAGTAGCTGCAATATTAACATTAACTCTTCTAATAGCTCCGTTTTTATGCTTAATGCTGTATATAGTTTTTATAGATTCAAGTAAATATTCCATACTAGCATAATCAGGGTCTTCACCTGTTTCTAATGCTAATCTCTTATGTCCCATATCCTGTAATGCTGTAACTTCTGCCCTGATTTCATCTTGAGTTAACTGCTTTCTTGCTATATGACTATTTTTAGCATGATAAGGACAGTAAACACAGCCGTTAATACAATAATTAGATAAATAAAGAGGGGCAAATAAAACTATTCTTTTACCATATATTTCTAATTTGATTTTCTTTGCTATTTCAAACATCTCATTTTCAGAATCTTTATCATTACAAAGAAGCAAAGCTAATGCCTCATAAGGTTCAAGCCCTTTCATTAAACTTGCTTTATCTAATATCTCTCTTATATTATAATCGCCGCTTTCTACTTTGGATATGGTCTTTAATATCTCTTCATCATTAATAAACTCATTTGCATTTCTTGATTTGGAATCGTACTTGAATAAAGTTTCTAAAGACATAAAATATACTCCTATTTTATAATTAAACTGTTTATTATTTTTTACTTGCATAAAGTGCTTTAGCAGAAACACCTTCAATCATGCCAAGTTTGCCTGTTAAACTATTAATTTTATCGATAGGAGCATTTAATACTATGCTTATGATATTTATATTTTCTTCTCTGTAAGGTATACCCATTCTTCCTATAACAAAATCACTGTAGCTATGAAGAATTTCATTCACCTTTGCCGCAGCATTGGTGTCTTCAATTATTATACCTATAACAGCAATTCTATTATTTTCCATAAACTAACAAAAAAGATAAAATACAATTTTTTTATATGTTCCTTTATGATAAACATTAACAGTTATTCATTTAGGTAATTTTTATTATAAAACTATAAATTATTTTGTAAATAGATTTTATTAATTTTTTATCAAAATATTTTATAATTATTTTTCTATATGGAAAAAGCTAACAACATTTTGAAGTTCTTTAGCATCATTATAAAGTGATATAGAAGAAGCTGTTGACTCTTCAACTAAAGCAGCATTTTCCTGAGTAATAGTATCCATTTCCATAACAGCTTTATTAACCTGAGCTACTCCAGACTGCTGTTCTAAGGCAGCCGCACTTATATCTTTTATAATATTTGCAGTTTCTTCAATTTGTTCTTTTATTCCTATAAATAATTGTTCCTGACTCTCTACAATCTCATTAGCCTTATTAATTTTATCATACACCTGATTAATCAATTCTGTAATGTCTTTTGCTGAAGTCTGACTATTTTGTGCTAAACTTCTAACCTCACTTGCTACAACTGCAAAACCTTTACCCTGATCTCCTGCACGTGCTGCCTCTACTGCTGCATTAAGTGCTAAAATATTAGTCTGAAAAGCAATGCCCTCTATAACTTTTATTATATCTTTAATTTTTTCACTGTCATTATTAACTTCATTCATACTTTTTACTGTCTCAGCAACTACAGAAGCTGCATTTTCTATAGATTCCTTACAGCTATTCATCATATCATTACCCTTTACAGAATTATTGGTAGCCATAGATATTGCTGAAGATATTTCTTCCATAGATGAAGCAGTCTCCTCAAGATTAGCAGCCGTATTTTCTGCTTTTGCTGCTAAGTTCTTATTTCCAGAAGCAAGAGCATTAGCAGCATTAGACATCTTATCAGCATTATGCAAAGTAGTTTCTATTACCTCTATTAGTTTATATTTCATATTATGAAAAGAATGTGATAATTCTCCAAGTTCATCTTTTCTATTTAGCTTTCTTCTATGCATAATAAGCCTGCCGCTTTCTATTTCCTTAGCTTCCTCAACTATAATATTAAGAGGTTTTATTATACTTCTTGTAAATAAAAATACTACCAATGTCATAATAACCATTGATATAATGCCTATTATTATACTTATTACAATAATGGATCTATTAACTTCATATATCTCTTCAGTATCCATAGCATAAGCAACTATCCAAGGCTGAACACTCATTTTTTTATAATAACCAGCTCTTATATGATCATTAAAAGAATATTTTAATTCTCCATCTGTATTTGAACTTTGAATTATTGTATTATATTCACTTGGAGCTTGTTTATTTATTTCTGCAGAATCTGTATCCATTACAACTACAGATTTATTATTAACCGTTACTATTCTTCCTGTTTTCCCTAATCGTACATTACTGAAATAAGCGTCATATATAGACATTATTTTTATAATAGATACTAAATAGCCTATTAATTGATCATTATAATCAAGTATCCTTACCCCTAAAGATATTGTAAGATCCCCCGTAGCTGCTGATTTAACAATATCATCTCCAAATGCCGCTTCTTCACCTGCTAATAACTTATTCATCATAGTAGGTCTTAAATCCATAAAATTTCTGCCTATTAATTGCGAGTTTCTATCAAAAACTATCACCCCGTTTGTATCCATTATAGAAATATTTTCTATAAAACTATTATTTTCTACAAATGAAGTTACATCTAAAAAAACATTATTACTATATGCGGTCATATTTGAAAAGAAATTTTTAATATTAGCACCGCTTGTATATGATTTATTAAGCATTACCTGAGCATTTAATATAGAATCAAACAAATTAGCATAACCCCCAACAGTATTCTCAAAACCTGTATTAATACTCTCAGTTATTCCTTTATTTGAAAAGTATACTGAGGTAGATAACAAAAACAATAACATCAATATAGACATTAAACTAATAATAACCGGCAGTTTAAAAGATAAACTATAAATTTTCTTCATAATAGACTCCTAAATAAAACACTGAATTTGTATTAAATGAATGATAAATGTAAAATTTTATAAATTTAGTATAGTACAATTATATGTAAGTGTCAATAAAGTAAATTAATTTTATATAATTATAAAAATTTTATTACTGAATATGTAAAATATATAATAAATATGTGAAACGCATAATAAAAATATATAATAATCTTAATATTATACTTGCTGCAAAACTAATGATTATTTTAGTAATTAAATTATTCTGACAAAATATAATTATTTATATATCAGTAATTCTATTATTTTGTAAATAATAGAGTTAAGATATATCATTTAGATTTATAATAAAAGATTTTATTATATAAAATTTTAGAAATAAAGTATTATTTAAGATACGCAGACTTTCTCTTCATAAACCTCTTTAGCTTTAGAATAAAACTCTGCTGCTTTTTCATAATTTCCATTAATAAATTCAATATTACCTAAATGGAAATAAGAACTAGAATCAGGATTTTCTTTTATTTTTTTAGTATATTTAACTTTGCTTTCTTCTAAATTAGGGTAATTATCCCTCAAACTTTTACTTCTAAGATTTTTAAGTGCAAGAATTTCCGGAGTATCGGCAGGATACATAGCCAAAGCCTGCAAATACATATTTTCAGCTCTTTTATAATCTTTAATTTCATGAAGACATACGCCGTAATAATGATAATCATTATGATCAGCCAAATTATTATCTACCAATATTTTATAAAAATTCATAGCCTCTTTATAAAGTTCATTTCTAAAGAAGTAATTAGCCATATAAACCAAAGCAACTCTGTCTTTTGAATTAATTTTAAGTACATTTTTAGCAGCTTCCAATCCTTTATCTTCTTCTTTAAGCATAGTACATAAAGATAAAAACTCATAATAAGGATCAAGATTCTGAGAAGTATATAATGTAATACCTTTTCTATAAAGTTCAAAAGCCTCCTGAAGTCTGTATTCTTTTTTGGCAATAGCTCCTAAAATAAAATATGCCTCAGCTGCCATCCAATATTCTAAGAAAGTGTTTAAAAATATTTTAGCATGTTCATAATCGCCGTTTTCAAATAAGGAAACAGCTACCTGTAAATACGACTTCATATCTTCAGAAGTACTTAATCTCATACTTCTTTTTAAAGCCTCGATAGCCTCTTCATTTACTCCTTTCTTTAAAAGTTCCTCTGCAAGATTACTTAATTTCATTGCTTTAGTATTAGTAGACACGTTAATCTCCTTTTTATTTTAATGAACTGGTCTAACATAAACTTCTTTGGAAAAACCGCTCTCTATATTTCCGCCTTCTCCGCCTATAGCAGTTATAGTAAAATAATAAACCTCATTACTATTAAGTCCTTCTATATAGTATTCACTCTGATTTCCTATCTGTATAGGAGTATACTCAGCATCATTATAAACTCCGGACTTTGTACCATAATATATTTTATATCCCACAACATCTTCATGAACAGCATCCCATTTTAGCATAACAGAATTATTATTAACCGCTGCTGCTGTTAAATTAACAGGTATTTGCGGAAGTCTTCCCTTATGATATGAAATATCAACATTATTCAATATAGGTGTTATATTTCTATCGATATTACTCTTTAATACAGCTCTTATCTGAACATACTTTACATTTGCTGTAATAGTATTTGTGTTATTATCTAAATACTGCCAAGCTATATTATCATCATCTGGGGCAAAATAATAATCTGAAGTTCTATAATAAACATCTATATAAGATCCATTTGTAAAACTTCCTGTATAATTTATAGAGTCTATAAATGTATTTTTATCCTCAAAATCTATAACTCTGCTTATTATTTCTCCGTTTGATGAGTACCTATATAAATTAAAATCTCTTTTATAACTAGGAGTGAAATAGAAGGCATCTAAACCTCCTATAAAACCTTGTCCTAAATATAATGGATCTAATTTTATATTATCAAATTCAGCAACATAAGGAGATCCGTTTCTATCACCTGTACTTGTTAAATAAACAACTTCTTCTTCAATTCCGTCTATATATTTTACTAATTTTCCAGTAGAAGCATCAAAACTAACGCTATGATGTCTCCATTCATTTTCTTTTAAATACTCTCCTTCTGATAAAGTAACATTTGTATATTGACCATTATAAGAAAATAAATTATTAAACTGCCAAACTAATCTGCCATTAATGATATTTGCTCTTATACCTGCATACTTTGTAACACCATTATCATTATATATAGCCATTTTTGAAAGAACTTTAGAGTTCATTCTTACTCTATAAGGATTTAAATAAAATTCAAAAGTAAAACTTGCCATAGAAGTATCATCAGAATTATCTAAATAATGATCTATTTTTACATAAGATCTAATATTTGGGAAAAATACAGCCTTTCCTCCATTAGCCCCTGTAATATATTTAATATCAGGACTATAGCTTAGTCCATGAAAATACGAAGAACCTAAAAGTGTTCTTTCAAATATTAAATTAATATCATTTGAAACTTCATCTGAATTACCATTATTTAATACAAAGCTATTAGTAATATTATCTAATGAACTGTAATAAATATTATTTGTATCAGAAAAAACATTAATAACAGCCGCATTTAGATTGACTGTACAAAATAAAATAAACGCTATAAAAATACCTATATAACGCACTTTCAATTCCTAATTATTTTTATATCTTTAATAATTCTTCGGATATTTTTTTAATTCCATTATTAAAAATATAATAAAAACCTATATTTAAAACTATATATTTATACTAGCTGTAAAAATATATCTAAATAAATACTATATTTTAAATATAAAAAAAAATTAAAATATGTTATCATAATTTTTATATTTGGAAGTATTTTTCAGTTATTTTAATAGTAATGTTATTTTAGTAATATAAAAATATATTGTTTGACTTGACAAAAAGAGTACAATTTAAGGATTAAATATGAAATTGTTAATTATTATCAGTTTATTAATATCAAATGCAATGCTATTTGCAGATATAAAAATAGGTTTCTTTTCAGCAGTACATAGCGGAGATATAAAAACTGTACAGGAATATATAGAAATGGGTATTAATGTTAATATACAAGATGATATGAAAAGAACACCATTAATGATAGCAATGTATAAAAATGATATGAAAATGGCTAAACTTTTTATTGATAATGAAGCAAATGTTAATATACAAGATAATAAATTTAATTCTCCTTTTTTATATGCATGCGAGAAAGGATATATAAATACAATAAAAATAATGTATGTTAATGCTGATACTAAAGTAGTTAATATATATGGGGCAAATGCCCTAATACTAGCATGCCAAAACGGTCATTGGGAAACTGTAACATTTCTGCTTGAAAACACTGATATAAATGTTAATCATATAGATAATTTATCAAGAACCGCTTTGCTTGAAATAGCAATATTTGGAAAAGACACTATTAATTATGTAGAAATAGTAAAACTCCTATTAGAACATAATGCCGACAAAAACATAAAAGACAGTAAAGGAAATGATGCTTTATACTATGCAAAAGAAAGAAATTTGAAAAATATAGAAAAATTATTAACAGAATGATTAAATACATAAAAAGGCAAGAGTAATAATGATATTAACTCCTGCCTTTAATTATTACTTATTTTAATAAATTATCAGTCTTTTTTTACTTCGGTACCAGTAGAAGCGTATCTTTGTAATTGAACAGCAGCAGCTTTAGGATTTTTTACTACGCAAGGACCTCCTACGCAGCCTCCATTACAAGCCATAACCTCAACAAGATTAGGTGTATCAGCGGTAACAGGAGTTTCTCCAGACTGAACTTTACCGTATCCTTTAAGCTGTTTCATACCCTCTTTATCTAGTCCGTTAATAACAGCAGATTTTAATTTTTCAGGGTGTTTTAATCTTATTTTAACAGCTTCAGCTACACCGCCGCTCATAGCATATTTTCTTCCAGAAGCAGTAGGAACGGTTTCTATATCCAAGTCCGGCTCTTTAGCAACTTCTGTACCAGTAGCTATAAATAAAGCATCAAGCTCTTCCATAGATAAACAATAATCTACCAAATCATCATCTATGCTTTCTCTTCTCTTAGCAAGACAAGGACCTATAAAAACATTAACAGCCTCAGGATCTTCAGCATGCATCATTTCAGCAGTATAATGCATAGGAGTTTTAGTTTCGGATACACAAGGAATCAATTCAGGTACATGTTTTCTAACAGCTTTAACATAAGCAGGACAGCATGAAGTAGTCATAAGTTTATCTCCTCTCTCCATTCTCTCTTCAAACTCAGCTGCTTCTCTGTCAGAAGTAACATCAGCACCTAAAGCTACCTCCCAAACTTTGTTAAATCCTATTTTTAATAAAGCACTTTTTAATTGCCCTGGTTTAGCATTAAACTGCGAAGCTATGGCTGGAGCATACATAACATTAACTTTTTTATCTTCTTTCAAGTGTTTTAAAACATCTAAAAGCTGCCCCTTATCCATCATAGCACTGAAAGGACATTCTCTCATACAATTTCCGCAGAATATACATTTATGATAATCTATTACTTCTTTACCCTGTTCATTTTTATTAATTGCTCCTACAGGGCAGGATTCCTCACAAGGAACAGGTATATATATAATAGCATGATAAGGACAATTTTTTAAACATAATCCGCAGTTTATACATTTGCTGCTGTCTATATGTGCCCTTTTTTCATCTAAAATAGTAATTGCATTTTTAGGACAGTTCATCATACAAGGTCTTGCCAAACAAGCCTGACAAGCATTAGTAACCATAAAATTTGCCCTAACACAAGCATTGCAGGCCTCATCAAGTACGGTAAGCATAGGCCAAGTTGGTTTTTCTCTCTCTAATGCCAATTTAGCATATTCAGATAATGGTATTCCGCTGTCTTCTTTACCTTCAACGCTTATACCAAGTCTAGCCATAATTCTATTTTTTATGATTTCCCTATCATTATGTATACAGCATCTTATAGATTTACTATCTCTTGGTATAATTTCTATAGGCAATCTATCTATATCCTCTATTAATCTGTCTTCAATAAACATTAATGCTATTTTTACCAAAATTTCCTTTTTTAATTGAGAGGCATTATTATTAATATTCACCTTCTATTCTCCTGTTATTTTTAAGTGATTTGATATTAAATTAAATAAACTAATATCATTTTTATTATCATACATTATAATATGAAGTTTAATTTTTTCAAGTATAATATTCAAATTATGTACAAAAATTTATTGTATATAGTATTCATATTAAATATGTAATAATCAGATAAAAATATAAAATAAAAACATATTAAATTAAATAAAAAACTAGTTTATTTCTTGACAAACGATGATCAAATAACTATATTGTATGTATATAGAATTTTATATACAACATAATATACTTCTATATAAAGTAATTTTAATTTTAAAGGAGTTTTTATATGCTTATAGGATGCCCAAAAGAAATTAAAAATCAAGAGTACAGAGTTGGATTAACACCAGCTAATGCCGCAGATTATATACTGCATGGCAATAAAGTAATTATGGAAAAAGGTGCAGGAGAAGGGTCTGGATTTAGTGATGAAGAATATAAAAAAGTTGGTGCTGAAATAGCTGATAAAAAAAGAGTATTTGAAGCAGATATGATTATTAAGGTAAAAGAACCTATAGAAGAAGAATATGAATATTTCAGAGAAAATCAAATATTATACACTTATCTGCATTTAGCTGCTGATAAACCTTTAACTGAAATGCTTTTAAAGAAAAAAATAAGATCAATAGCATACGAAACAATGAAAGATGAAATGAATCAGCTGCCTTGTTTAGCTCCTATGAGCGGAATAGCTGGAAGATTATCTATTCAGGAAGCTGCTAAGTATATGGAAAAGAAATTCGGAGGAGAAGGCGTATTATTAGGCGGTGTTCCGGGGGTACAAAAAGCAAATGTTGTTATATTAGGTGCTGGTGTTGTAGGTCTTAATGCAGCTCAAATAGCTATGGGATTTGGAGCTAATGTATCTATTACTGATATTAATGTAGCAAGACTATCGTACATAGATCAAATATTTAATATGAGAATAAATACATATTTTAGTGCTCCTTCTACTTTAGAAGAGTTATTTAAAACTGCTGATGTTGTGATTGGAAGCGTACTTATACCAGGTGCTAAAGCTCCTAAACTCTTAAGAAAAGAACATTTAAAAATTATGAAAAAAGGAGCTGTAATAGTAGATGTTGCTATTGACCAAGGCGGATGCTTTGAAACATCTCACCCTACTACTCATGATGATCCTATATTTATAGTAGATGATATTGTTCATTACTGTGTCGCCAATATGCCGGGGGCTGTGGCAAGAACTTCTACTATAGCACTTACCAATTCTACAACTCATTATGGAATAATGCTTGCAGAAAAAGGATTAGAAGAAATTTGCAAAACAAATAATACTTTGCTTACTGGACTTAATACTTATAATGGAAAATGTACATTTAAAGGTGTTGCTGAAGCATTTGATATTGAATATACAGATCCTAAAGCAGCATTAGCAAATTAAACAAATTAAAAATAAATTTTATTACACCATTGCCGTAAAGTTTAATCAGCTTTACGGCTTTAATTTAAAATTATAAAAAATGCATATAAATATATTGACTTTAATACTTATTTAATATAGTATTACTACTAAAAATAACAGTTTATGTAATTTACTAAAAACTGTTTACTATATTAAAGAGAATTATCAATTTTTTATAAGTACATAAAACTCCAAAATCGCTATAAGTTATTCTTGTAGCGATTTACTTTTTTAAAGTTATAAATTATTTTTTATTAATAAAAATTGATTGACGATTCATATAAACTAGTAATGGGCAGATAATTTTTTATAGTTTATTTTATATTTTTAAGCTCATTATAATTCTTATCCATAATTTCATACCAATAATTTAATTTGGCATTATCATCTCCCTCTATATCTTTTAAATAGAAAGGTTTTAAAAATCTTACTTTTATTTTTCTAAAAGGATTAATTCTAATACTCTTTGCCTTCATAATATCTCTAGTTCCATATATAACAACAGGCAGTATTTCTATATCAGGGCATCTTTCTGCTATTTTTAATATCCCTCTTTTAGGCTTTCTTATTTCTCCGTCAGCACTTCTGCTTCCTTCAGGATATATAACTATACTAGTACCATTTTTCAATCTGTCTTCCATATCATCTATAGATTTTACAGCACCTACAGTACCGCGTTTTACAAATATATAATTGGCAAGCGACATACCAAAACCTATTAAAGGTACTTTTCCGTAAGTGTCTTTTGAAACAAAAGCATATGACTTTTTAAATATTGAAAAACATGCAAATATATCAAATGAACTTTGATGATTAGGAGTAAGGAGGTATGTTTTATTAGGATCATAATTTTCTTTTCCCTCCAAATCAAAGGAGATAAAAGCCATTTTCATAAGCCCTCTTCCCCAAACTTTCGCCATTGAATGCACCCAATATTTTGCTTTCTTTTTACTAAATATACGTATAAACGGATAAATAGGAAATGCTATAATAATGCATAATAATGTATGGATAAATCCCAACAAAAAATAAATTAAACTAAACAATATCATATCAATAGTTTATTATAAAAATAAAAAATTATCAATATTGCACGGGTTCCATACATATTGCATTTAAGTATTCCTTAATTTCTTAAAGTATAGCATAGGAGTATCATAATTTAAAGTAGAATGTATTCTTTTAT
>NZ_CASEGO010000101.1 GCF_949287625.1 uncultured Brachyspira sp.
ATGAGAAGCGTCAAGAAGCTCATCGTCAGTATACTCTTTCATCTCTGGAGTATCATCATCTTTATTTTCTTCTTCTTTGCTATCATCATCATTGATAACATCGTCCAAGTTAGGCACTTCGTCATCATCTATGATATCGTCCAAATTAGGTACTTCATCAAAATCTTCATCATTTGTTATGCTGTCTAAAGAGGATAAATCTCCTAATTTAATACTTTCATCTTCTTTTTTATCCTCTTCAAGTACATCATCTAAAGAAGATAAATCTCCTATTTTTAGACTTTCATCATTATCATTATCTTCTTCATCATCTTTTGCGGTTTCTCCTCCATCTTCAAGTACATCGTCTAAAGATGACAAATCTCCTATTTTTAGACTTTCATCATTATCATCATTATCTTCTTCATTATCTTTTTTTATTTCAATATCTTCTACATCATCTATATTAGGAAGATCAACTTTATTTGCTTTTGTAATTCTGTCTCTTTTGTTATTAAAATATTTTATACCGTCATCATCTAATGAATCTATATTATAGTCATCTATATTAAACTCTTCATCATTTACAATATTGGCATTATCATAGTTATTTATAGGCGGTTCGCTTTCATCATATATATTTTCATCTTCATTATCCTCTTCATTATCTTCTTCATTATCCTCATTAACTTTATTTCTTTCTAGTAATGAAGTAGTTATTAAAAATAATGATGATAAAGCTAAAAGAGCAAGTATAATATATTTTAAATATTTCTGTATAATAGGTACATTTAATTCTAATATACCAATACTAAAATTATCTATATCTTTAACTTTGCTTGAATAAAATGTAAAAGTATTATTATCAACATCAATAGTTCCAGAACTTCCAATATCTTTATCCATATATTGTGTAAGACTGTCTCTTGATATACTGTTTATATCTATAGAAGGGTTATGATATACAACACCATTAGGAAGAACTACAAAGTTTAAGTTGTAAGATGTATTTTCAAATATTTTTTTAAATACACTTGCTACTATATATCCTACTTCTATTCCTCTGTCATTTTTAATAGGCTTAACAAAATAAACACCGTCATAATCTTTATCGAAGAATGCTCTGGCATTAGATTTTTTATAGCTTTCCAAATCTACAGGTTTAGTTTTTACAGGAGAAGAAAATACTGATTTACCGTCTGCTAAATATAATGCTACAGTATCAAAAGGATAGTTTCCGCTTCTAAATATTGATATTATTCTGTCTCTTTCTGCTTCATCTATTCCGTTTAATATAACCTGCTGAAGTAAGTTTATAAATGGATAGCTTTCTACTATTTTATTAAGTCTGTCATCATAGTCTTTTACGAGGCTTACTATACTGTTTTGACAAATCAAAGCATTTCTGTCAAGCTTTTTTGTATCAACATCAAATGCATCCTTTTTAAGTCCGAATACAAATGTTATAAATAAAGCAAGAACTATTATATTTATTAAAATAGATATATATACAAAGACAGATATCTTACCATGTTTATCAGACATATAATCTCCTCTAAAAAACTACACTATTTTTATATTGTTTTATTTTTTTGTTATGCTTCTTTTAGCATCTTCTTCTGCTTTGCTTATTATAGAAGATAACATTTTATCAAAAGCGGCAAATACATCATCTGTTCTTGATGCATCTTCTTTTTTTGTATCTTTTATATCTTTTTCTTCTTTGCTGTCATCTTCTGAAGTTTTTATATCATCTATAGCTTTATTGTATGAATTTAATATAATCTTACTAATACCGCTTGAGTCGCTTGTTTTGTAATCATCATTTTTCTTGATGAATAAGTTTTTATCCTCTTCTTTTTTATCTTTTAAACTATCTATTATTATTTTTTTATTGAATATATCTTCTCCGTCTATTTTTCTATATTCTAAATTATTTTCTTCTGCTTCTTTTGCTATTTTATAATTATCCAAAGATAAAGTTTTAGCTATAAAATTATCTTGTGATTTAGGTTCCAGCTCATCATCAGAGATTGACATAAATACTTCTTCTTTATTTTTTGCTTCTTCTTCATTGCTGCTATTGTCTGCTACAGTTTGCTCTTCTATATATTCGGCATCTTCATTGTTTGTAATTTCTGATATTTCATTAACTTTTAGTTCTTCTTCAGTGATTGTATTTTCTGTTAATGTTTCTTCTTCTAATGTTTCTAAAGCGAATGCTTCTTCAATAGCTTTTGCATGTTCTTCCTGCAATTCTCTATTTATATTTTCAAAAGCATGTTCTATATTTATTTCTTCATCATTATAATTATTTAATTCTTCTAATTCTTCAGAGCCTGCTTCTTCTGTAATATTTTCTTCTGATTCATTTACTATATCTGTTTCATCATCTGTTTTAATATTTTCTGTTTGCTCTTCTTTTTCTTTTAAATCTTCTTTTGTTATTGCAAATTTATTTCTGCATAAATTTATTTCCTCTTTAATAGAAGAGACTATATTTAATATATCTTTTCCTATATGGAACTCTTCTTCTGTATTTTCATTATTATTTTCTTTTATATATTCATCAGGTATTTTATAATGTACTTTCTGTATTATAGGCGGCATTTCTTCAAGTGCACTAGATTTAGGTATATCAGCGTCTACAATATTTTTATTTAAAAGTTCATCGCTTCCTTTTACACTTTCAACATAATCTTTATTGCTTTTAACTTGCATAAGATATTTAAAGAATGCTGCTACACCTTTTATTAGAAGCTGGCAAAGAAGTATTAATAAAGCAGTGATAGCTAGTACTATAAGTTCAAAGTAATTAGGATACTCTTTTCCTATCATAGAAACTGAAAGGGAATCATTGACTATAAAGCTAGGCTGTTTTTTGTAGTATGCATATCTGTTTATTACAGATGAAACTTTTTCTATATTGTTTTCACCTACAGATTCTCTTACATTATATACAGCGTTTCTTGAGTCGCTTACATAAAGTCTTTTATCAGCTACCTGATAATACATAGCTATATCTGATACATAAGCATAATCATTTCTAGTAGCGACTATTATTTCTCCATAAGGATTTTTTATGTATTCCATTATATAGAATGCATTTTCATTAGTGGCATTTAATACTAGAGAGCCTTTTGTTTTTATTTCATTTATCAAAGTATCCTGAAGTTCTAAAGGCCATGATTTATTTCTTGATAAGTACAGATTAAGAAGCATTTTTCCTTCAGAATTAAATACAGTCATTCCTCTTAAATATGGATTTTCTACAGTCATTCTATAATAATTATTTTTATATTTATCTAATTGGGCTTTTGAAGCATTATTATTAGGGTTAAACTCTTTTAAAGACTCAGCAGTCTGATACATACTATATCCTACATAATCGGATATTGACTGAGTAATTAAATTAACCTGATATTCAGATACGCTATTTCTTTTTATTTTCATTTTCACAGCTATTTTATCTACTCTTTGCATCATCATATCTAAATAATCATTTATAAATACTGATACAGTGCTGTTTTCTGGAAGTATAGTATTGCTTGCTGCACGAGCGAACATTGCAGCTATGAATATAATGAGAAATGATATCATCAAACCAAGTATAGTTTTCATTATTTGTTGCTTTTTGTTTTCATTCATAATGCTTAAGCCTTTAATAAAAATTGTTGAGTATATAAAAAACTACTATTAGTTATCGGCTAAAGCAAATTTTACTTGAAAGTTTTATTTTGTGACTGAAATGGTATTTGAGAAATAAAAAAGACCTCCGCTGAGCCGTATACGACATAAATGCGCCTGACTTTTCGCGTCAGGTGGGTTCCTCAGAAACATGACCTTGATTTCTCAAAACCGTATCGCGATACCGGCGAGCCTATCATTAATGCTTCGCTCCAGATCCCTAATGCATTAATTTATACTGGCGCAAGAATGTACAATCGCTTAACGAGAACAGCAGAGTTGTATACAATATAAATGCTTTTCTATTATTTGTCAATACTGTAAAAAATATATTAACATAATAATTACTATTGACAAACATTTTTAGAAAAATATAATAATAATTACATTTATTTTTTATTTAATAAGGGATTTGGTATGATTAAAAATATAATTTCTGATGTTGGTAATGTATTGTATGAATTTAGTACTGGCAGTATTTTAGATGAATATATAGATGAGAGCGACAGAAAAGAGTTCTTTGATAATACTTTTGGAAGTAAGAATTGGCATCTAATGGATAAGGGAGAAATCAGCTTTGAGGATTCAAGAAAATATTTTATAGATAAATGTCCTAAATATAAAGAACTTATAAATAAAATTTTTGATACTTCTTTAACATTATGCCTTAATAAACATCATAACAATATTAATTTATTAAAAGAATACAAAGATAAAGGATTTTCTATATATTATTTGTCTAATATGCCTTCTGAAACTTTTGAGGTTTTGAGAAAAGAAACTGACTTTTTTGATAATACTTGTATTGGAGGAGTTATTTCGGCTCATATAAAAATGATTAAGCCTAATAAAGATATTTATGAATATTTTTTGAGTAAATTTAATTTGAATGCAAATGAATGCATATTTATAGATGATAATGCTGATAATGTAAAAACAGCTGTAGATATGGGAATAAATGCTTTTCAGCTTAAAAAAATAGATGATATGCATATGATTTTAAAAGAAGTGCTGCATAAATAATGTTTTACTAGATATTATCTGCAAATAATATGAAGTTTATAAAGAATATATTTGATAATATAAAAAAAAGATATGGAATAGTTGTTCCTACTATTATTACTGTATTTACATTGATTAGTCTTATAGCCTCTGTGTGGATAAGCACTTTTATATATGAGCCTTCTAATATAGCTGAGCCTTTTTATCTATTTTCTGTTATTTTTTTCCCATTTACGAGTATAATAATTGGAATTATACTTGTAATAAAGTTTATAATAGATGCCATACTTAAAAAAGAAGGTTCACATTTAAAGTTGGTTATAGTATTTATAATGGGACTTATGACTGTTATGCCTAGTATTTTTATAAGTAAAATATCAACTTATATAATTAAAAGTAATTTAGATTTATTTTTAGATCAGAACCTTAATTCTTCTGTATCATATATAATAGATTTGTCAAATACTGAAATAATTAATAAAAGAAACTATATGAAAGATACTATTTCTAAAGCTGGGATAGATTATTTCAATAATTTATATAAAAATATTAAATCTGGAAATTTTGATTATAATAGTATATACAAAAAAATAAAAGAATCAGAATATTTTAATAATATAGTTTTTTTATCGAATTCTTATAATGGTAACAATATAATATTCTTTAATTCTGGAAATTATATACCTTTAGATATTAATTATAAACTCAATAATAATGATACTATATTTGTAAACAGTGAATATAACGGACTTTTTTATGTAAATGCTATAATTCCTCTAGCTTACACTAATAATTATGTAATATGGTCTGAAGTTATGCCTAGAAACTATATAGAAATTAGAAATAGTGCTTTGGAGGCTTTTAGGATATATAATTCTGTTAATATGTTTGCAAATGAGTTTTCTGTAATACTTAATCTTTTATATTTATTTATACTTGGTATATCAACATTTTTTTCTATAATTTTAGGTATTGCTCTGTCAAGGCTCATAACAAGACCTATAAGTTTGATACTTAATGCCACAAATTCAATAACTAATGCTGATTTTAATATAGATATTAAACTTGGCGGTGTACATGATATGAGAAATTTGATTCATAGGTTTAATGTAATGGCTAGGGCTTTAAAATACCACAGGGATAGAGAAAATACAAGAGCTAGGCTTGAGACTTGGAGGGAGGCTGCTATAAAAGTGGCACATGAGATAAAAAATCCGCTTATGCCTATAATAATGAATGCTGAGCTTATTGAAAGAAAATTATCTATAAATATGACAGAAAAAGATGTTGAAAGATCAAAAAAATCTACAGGTATTATAGTAAAGAATGCTAATGTAATATCAAGTCTTATAAAATCTTTTTCAGAGTTTTCTTTTGCTATTAAACTTTCTGATGAGAAACAGTCTATTAATAGTGTTATTATTGAGGTAGTAGAATCTTTCAAAAATATTAATAATATACAATTTAATGTTGTTTTAAGCAGACATGATCATTTTATCAATATGGATAGAGAAAAATTCATAATGGCATTTAGAAATTTAATAAAAAATGCTGTAGAGGCTATGGAAAACTCTAAAAGCTCTATAATATATATTTCTTCATATCATGAGATAATAGATTTAAATGAATTTTTCATAGTTAGTATAACAGATACAGGCATAGGAATAGAAAGCAGCAATTTGCATAAAATTTTTGAACCTTATTTTACTTCCAAAGATAGAGGTACTGGAATAGGGCTTGCCACAGTTGAAAAAATCATATCTGAGCATAAAGGCACTATAGAGGTAGAATCAATAGTTGGTGAGGGTACAACATTTTTTATAAAATTTATGACAGAATCGTAAAAAATTATAAAGATTCTATTTTACTGATCAATTTAGTTATATGTGAAGGATATTTCATACAAGTGATATTTAGTCTTTGGGCTTCTTTTTCCATATCCAAATCTATATTTTCATAGAGAAAGAATATAGTAAACTCATCAAATTCAGGCATTTTCTGTAATTCGCTTATAAACTCTATAACATTAATCCAAACAAGATTAGGATTGAACACCAATATTCTTATACTATATTTATATATTTTACTTATAAGCTCATAAAGATTTTCAGCTATAAACACTTCTATAGATGAGCTTTCAAGAGCCGCTTTTACTTTGTTGGAGCGGTTATTATCATCATCTATTATTATAGCTGAGTAATTCATAGGCAAACTCATTTAAGGTATTGATGTGCCGAGAGAGGGACTCGAACCCTCACTGAGTTGCCTCAGGCAGATTTTGAGTCTGCTGCGTCTACCAATTTCGCCATCTCGGCAATATTATACTAGTAATATAATATCATTTTTAATTGCTTAGATTATAAATGATACTTAATAAAAATCAAGTATTATGTTATATATTTTTTCTTTTTTTGTGTATATATGTTTTATTTATTGTAAAATATGATAAAATGATCATATATAACGAGGGTTTGTTATGAAGATTACATTAGACATGTCTATATCAAAACTTCTTGATGCTTTTGACAGGGAGTTCGGCGTATCGCTTGGAATATATAAAGGGGCTCATAAATCAGATAATATAAAATTATTTGAGATATCAGACCCTAGAAAAAATCAAAAGGCTTTTATAGTTATTAATAAAGACACAAGCGTAGAAAGTGCCGAAGCTATGTTTAGAAATACATTCGGCATAAGAGTGCAGATTAAAGATAGGAATGGAAATACAGTAAGTCAGGAAAGTACATTAGGAGGCATTAGAAAGCTAGATAAAGGCTATGTTGATAATGAAAATAATTTATTAGAAGATGATGATTCCTCTAATGATGAAAGCCAAGAAGAAGAGAGTGGTAAAAAGAAGAAAAAAAAGAAAAAAGCATATTTTCTCAAACCAAAAACGGTAAAACATACAGTAGAAGATAAAATAAAAGAAATAGACAAATATTATCTAAACTTTCAAAGGTCTGAAAGATATAAATATATGCTTAATCTATTATCCTGCATAGAAGAGGCTAAACTTGCATACCCTGATTCTAAAGAATTAACAGATCATATAGAGGATATAAAGTCAAAGTCATTAAATATATCAAATTTAAGTATAAAGAAAAGAAGATTCGTCATATTGGTATTAATTATAGTAACAGGAGTATTATCAGTAGTAGGTGTTGGAATATGGGGTTATAATCTTTATCAAAAAATAAAAAAAGACAGAGAAGCAGATAGTATAATCAAAGAAATAGATAATTTAAGAATGAGAAAAGGCTCTCTTATGGAAAGCGGTAATATATCTGAAGCGAATGCTATAGATGAAAGCATAAACTCAAAATCAGAGCGTCTTAATAGTATTAAAAATGCAAGCAGTGTATCAATAGCCAATTATTTCTTAATAATAGCATTCTTTATGGCGGTAATAGTGGCTATGTTTATACTAAGGCTCAATAAATATAATGTAACATCTATACGGTTTGGTAAGAATACATAATAATTTTATTACAGCAAAATTATTTTACTTGATAATATATCACTATATGATATTATATAGTTTAATTATGATAATTTTTATATATTATATATAGAGAGGATTTTAAATGGCAAAAATTATTATACCGTTAAATGAAGTAAAAGAGGGAATGAAAGTAGCCAGTAATATATATAATAGTGACGATAAAAGAATAGTAGATATTGGTACTGTAATTACAAAAGATATTATAGAAACTTTAAAAAGAAACTCTATTACAACAGTTAGCGTAATGGAGCTTTTAGACCTTAAAAAAGAGAATACTGTTAATACGGCAGGAGACGGTAAAAAAGCTGTTGTAAGAGGTTTAATTGAAGAAAACGGTAAAAAAATATTAAAAATAGATAGTGAAGAAGTTGCCAAAAAAAAGGAAATGACTATAGAAAAAACTAAATCATTATATGAAACTGCCAAACAAGGAGGCGGTATAGATTTTGATTCTATGAAAAAAGAAGTTAATAATATGCTTTCTTCTATAGTAGAAAATAAAGAAGCACATTCTTATCTCTCTATGCTAAAAAGAAAAGATGAAACAATGTATAAACATGCAGTTGATGTTGCTACTTTAGCTGCTATTACAGCTGGGGAATTAAATTTAACTAAAGTAGATATGGCTAATATTATGCTTGGTGCTTTGGTTCATGATATAGGGAAGGTTCTTATTCAGGAGAGTTTGCTTACAAAGGTAAATCTCACTAAAGATGAAGAAGCTATATTGAAAAAACACCCTACACAAGGCTATAAACTTGTAAAAAGAGACAATTTAGATGACAATATAGCAGATATTGTACTAGAACATCATGAAAAGTATGACGGAAGCGGTTATCCTTTTCAAAAAGATAATAAGGATATAAGCCTTTACAGTAAAATAGTTGCTGTATGCAATACTTTTAATAATCTTATAACTAAAGGAGAGCATGGAGTGCCTTATACCCCTGATAAAGCTGTGAAGGTTATAATATCGCTTGCTAAAAAAGATTTTGACAGTGATGTTGTGAAGGCATTTCAAAAGGCTATAGGTTTTTATCCTAATAATACAAGAGTTAAATTATCAAATGGTTCTATAGCTAGGGTAATAGAGCAAAATCCTAATCTTCCTTTGAGACCTGTTCTTTCTATAGTAAAACACCTTGATGGTACAGTTAGCGACGGTATGGAAATTGTTGATTTATCTGCTTCTAGTGATTTATTTATTAAGGAAATTATGTAAAATACTTATTTAATATTTTAATTTTTGTTTTTTACTTAATAGTCTTACCAAATATTTTAATTCATATTTTGAGTAGAAATCTTTAACCATAGTAACTCCTCTTTTATTAAAGAAAGAGAAGTAATGATATTTTTCTAAAGTCTCTAAAAGCCTGCTGAAATGATCTTTTTCTAGTTTAAAAGCTTTTGAAACCTCCTCCAAAGAGTATAATTTATTATCATCTTTGAAGTATTTATTTATAAATTTGTTCGATTTTATCGTTACAGCAATATTATTAATAATGATTTTTATTATGAAAGTTATAATAAACAATATTAATAAATATTGTACTATTTTAGGCATTATTAACTAGCTTGATTAAACAAGATTAAGTTCATAAATATTTCGCCTAGTTCGGTTTTATAGTTTATGGATAATATTTTGTCATTTTCTTTTTCAAGCATAGACATTTGTTCACTCATAAGTATAGCAGGCGGAGTCATATCTAAATCTATATGTTTTGTAGAGAGATCATTAATAGCACTTCCAGCAACCATATTAACAAATTCTTTAATTGTTGCGATGAATATATCATCTATTGAAGTTATAGCTTCCATATTAAGAGCAGAAGCCAATTTAAAAGCAGTAGCTTTGCTCATATTAAACATAAGTCTTCCGCTTAAATCTCCAGTAATTCCTACAAAAACTATAACACCTCCCACATGATTGGCATTTCTGTATATTCTAACATCGCCTTTTCCAACTTTAGAATTAAAATAGCTTTTTAATATAATTACTGTACCTTTACTGAAGGCATTTACTACATCTAAGTCAAACATATTTATAACACCATATAATTTTATTTTTATTTATTATCGGAAATGAGTATCATATTTTTAACAGTATACATCTGCTGTGTAAATTATCAAGACAAAAATATAATTATTTTACTATAAATAATATATTATATAAATCTTGACTACAAATAAAAAGAATGATATCATTAAATAAAATTATATAAAAACCGATAATCTCATGAGAGATAGAATACTTTGTTTATCTTTTATATTATTAATATTTTTATTTGGTATTTTTATAGATATTTTTCATAAAGATACTGATGATAAATTAATAAGTATTACAGTAAAAGGAGCTGTTGTTAATCAAGGTGTATATTTTTGCAGATATGGTGTTTCAGTAGCTGAAGTCTTAGAACTCTGCGGCGGAATGACAGAGCTTGGTTATTTACCGTTAGGATTTGATTATAATACACCTATTACAAATGATACTGCAATCAATATACAAAAAAGGTATTCAACTATAAGAAAAAATTATGAAGAGAATTGAATAGTGGAAAAAGAGTTCGCTAGTATTTTTGAGGATAATAAAGACATCTCGCTCAATGAGTATGATATTAATAAACTTATAGAAAGAACTATAGAAATTAAAGAGAATGAATTTCCCATAATATCTATTGGCAATACTGATAAAGACAGCCCAAAAATACATAGTGTAGTAACTTCTAAAGAATATAATAAAGATGTAGAAGAATTTAATGATGCTAAGGCAAAAGCAGATGATGATAAGTTAGATTCTTCAAGTAATGCATATACAGATGAAGAAAATAAACAATATAAAAATTTAGAAGAAAGTTTAAGTTTGTCTGAAAATGATTTAGAGGCGGCAGATCATATTACAGATTCTGAATTGGATATGTCCTCTCTTTTTCAAAATGCATCAAGTAATCCTGAAGCAAATGATGATAAAAAAGATAATGACAATAAAAAAGAAGAAGATTTATTAAATGACCAAAATTATATAGTTGATAATATATATTCTAAAGAAGAAAATGATATTCATAAAAGTGCCGAAAAAGAATCATTATCAGAAGATGAATTGAATACTATTGAAACTGTTGCAGATTTTAATTTAGAGGATTCTTTCATAAAAAATGAAAATCCTTTAGATGATGATGAAGAGTCAGAAGATACATCAGATATTTCAGATATAGAGATGAAAGAGTATAGTGATGAAGAACTTCTTGATATAGATAATATATTGGAAGATGATGAACTTTCTGATACACAGGAAGAAGCTTCTGAAAATCCTTTAGATGATGATGAAGAGTCAGAAGATACATCAGATATTTCAGATATAGAGATGAAAGAGTATAGTGATGAAGAACTTCTTGATATAAATAATATATTGGAAGATGAAGAGCTTTCTGATATGCAAGAAGAAGCCTCTGAAAACCCATTAGATAATGAAGAATCATCAGAAGAAACTACTCCTGCAGAAGAAACATCAGATTTGGATATGAAAGAACATACTGATGATGAGTTATTGGATTCTAATAATATACTAGAAGAAGTATCCCTTTCAGAAGAGATATCATCAGAGGAACAATCAGAAGAAAGTACTCCTGCAGAAGAGACATCAGATTTGGATATGAAAGAATATACTGATGATGAGTTATTGGATTCTAATAATATACTAGAAGAAGAATCCCCTTCAGAAGAAACATCATCAGAA
>NZ_CASEGO010000102.1 GCF_949287625.1 uncultured Brachyspira sp.
CAACAAAAGAACTGGGGTGTGGGGCAAAGCCCCGCAAATATCAAAATTTAAAAAATTTATTTTTTGACAAACTGTATTTGTTTAGGTATATACTGGAACAATTTTATTTTGTCAATTGGGGCACATTATACAAAATTATCAACTTTTTTGCCGCACACGCCATACTTAACAGTACTTCCTTCGGTCGCAGGCGGGCTTCGCCAAAAGTTTTTATCCTTCGGATACGTTTCACGAAAAACGCAATTGCTAGAACTTTATATTTTAAAGATATGTATTAAATGTATAGTAATACTCGAAATTTAGGCTAAAAATGCAGTTCTTTTGGTTCTTTTATACCAATAAAAGAACTGGGGTGCGGGGCAAAGCCCTGCAAATATTTTAAATTAAAAAAATTAATTTTTGTCAAATTTTAGTTATTTAGGTATATACTGAAAATTTTTAACTTTGTCAATTTTTATGTTGTCCTTTTTCCCGCCGCACACCACAGGCGGACAGCGTCAAAGAACCTTAATATCCTTGACAAGCTCGGATACGCTTCGCGAAAGTGCAAGTATTAAAATTATTATTAAATCGTACTAATTATGTTTTATATGTAGGATAAATTACTGAATTCAGTGTAAAATGCAGTCTTTTCGCCTGCCTACGGCACGCAGAGCGAGGCAGACAGGCGTCACAAAGGGGGCTAGTTCCCACAAATACTAAAATTTAAAAATTTATTCTTTGACAAACTGTATTTGTTTAGGTATATATAACTAAAGTTTATATCGGTAAAAATTCTATAATGTAATGTCTATAATATTATATTATGAATTAATAAATTTAATTATTAAACAAATATAATATACTTTTTATATTATTATTTGTAGAAACGTAAAATCATTGTTATGTAATATTAAACTTTATAATGTTCTTCAAATGTTCATAGTATTAAAATTAATAAATATAATAGTGTTTTTATTATTAAAATATCGTTATAAAAAGTTGTTTTTTTTTATTATTCGTATATAATTGTAGGAATGAGAGTTTCTGGATATAATTTGTTTCCGCCGCTTTTAGGGCATATAAAAAATTGGTACAGCCATGTTGATAGAATCAAGGCTATGGGTTTTGAATGGATATATATAAATCCTATTACATATCCGGGCTTTAGCGGCAGTTTGTATGCTACTAAATATTATTATCAGTATAACCCTTCATTTTTTACAAGCAGTAATCAAAATATAGCTGAAAAAGAGCTGAGAGATTTTATATTTTATTGCCGTAGTAAGCAGATTAAAGTAATGATAGATTTAGTTATCAATCATTCTTCAAAAGACTGTAATTTGACTCAGGAGCATATAGAATGGTATAAAACTAAAGACGGAGCTTTGCAGTCGCCAGGTGCTTGGGATAATGGCAAGTGGATTGAATGGGGTGATTTGGCTATATTCAATAACAAAAGAGATCCTAATGAAAAAGATGAAGAAGAAACAGAAGACATAAATAAAGAAAATAATAACAATGAAAATAGTGCTGAAGTGACAAATAATAATTATGAAATATTAAATCCTATATGGTATTATTGGAATGATTTGATAAAACATAATCTTGATTTAGGATTTGAAGGCTTTAGATGTGATGCTGCATATAAAGTTCCTAAAGAATTATGGAAGTATTTAATAGATAATGCTAAAGAATATAATAAAGATGTTATATTTTTTGCAGAGAGTTTAGGCTGTTCTATTGAGGATACGGAAAAACTTATAGATGCAGGATTTGATTATGTTGCAAGCAGTGCCAAATGGTGGGATTATGAGGGGGAATGGTTTGTAGAGCAGTATGATTTGGTGCGTAAAAAATGCCGACAAATAGCTTTTCCAAGCAATCATGATACTAAAAGACTTATTACAGAATATGACGGAAATATCTGGAGAGTAAAGCAGACTTTTTTATTTACAGCCATAGTATGTGATATGTGGATGATAACCACAGGCGATGAATACGGCTTTATAAACAGATGTAATGTTGTAGGCGGAAGTGAGAAAGATTATGAAAATATAAGCTATGATTTAAGCGAATATATTAAGAATATCATAAGTTATGTAAAACAAAATAGAATACTTGCCGACTGCGGAGAAATAGTTTCTCTTGATATAGAAGAAAAAAAGAAAATTGAAAAATTAAAAAAAGAAGGCGAAAATAATCCCAATTATGAATATCATGAGCATCATGAATATTATGAGGATAACAGTAAAGAAGAAAACAATAAAAAAGATCCTTTTAGGAAATTTTATAAATACAGCTTGGACGGCAAAGACAAACTTTTAATAGTTGTAAATATTACCTCTAAAGAAAGGCTGCTTGATGCTAATAAATACGGTATTAAGTATGATATCTCTTTTGAGAATGCAGTTAATAATATTACAGATACTGTAAAAATATTGCCGTATGAGCTTAAAATATTTACATTGAGAGAAGAAACTTATTGGGTATAGAGAATAAAAAAATTATATAAGGCGTTTGTTTTATGGAAGAGAGAAAATCGATAGACAGTTTTTTTTCAGATTTATCTATGGGGCTTCTTTTTGCTGAGAATACTAATGAAATAGACAGAGTTGTTGATTTATTTTTGGAGAAAACTTGTCAATATTATGGATTTGACTGCGGAGAGGTGTATTTTCCTAAAGGTGATTATCTTATATTAAGAGGCGTATATGGTATAGACAGATACTATGTATGTAAAGTAGATTTTCCTATAGAGGCAAGTCATTGTAAAGATGTATTATATGATCAGAAAATTTTTATAGGCGGAAATATAAATCATACAGATATGGAAGTATTTTCTAATTATGCTTCAATTTTTGTACTTCCTATATTTTTCTATGCTCACCCTATAGGTGTTGTTGTTTTTAGAAATAAAGAGAATAAGATTGATTTTTATAGAGAAATAGTCGATGAGATAAAAAATGTTATAGGTCATTTTGCTGTTTATGCTAATAATGTACTTCAAAGTGTAACATATAAAGAAAGAGATAAACAATTAAAACTTCTTAGAGAACTTTATTTGAAGTTAAGCGATGTAGATGATTTTGAAAATAATCTTAATAATTTAGCTTCGGATATCGCAAATATTTTTACAGCAAGCAAGGCTTTTATTAGGCTTAGAGATGAAGATAATAATTTGTATTTAAGATCAAGTTACGGATTTCCAGAAAATTTTGACTATTCTATTTTTGAAGATAATTCTTATATAGAGGAATATTGGGATAATAACATATTTTTTATAAATAATGCAGCCAAGAACAAATATTATAAGAGATTTGAAGGTGTAATAAATAGATCTGTCCTTTTCAATAGGATACCAGTAAAAAAAGGGTGTATAGGATACATTGTAGTTATAGATAAGATTCCAGATGCTGTTAATCCTTTGGGAGATTTCGATGCCGATGATCTTAATTTATTTAATCCCCTTTTAGCTAATATATCAAGCAGAATTTCAGAACATTACAGTATGATAGCATTAAGCAAGGCTAATGAGAAAAATACAAAGCATATGTCTCGTTTAAGCACATTGTACGATATAAGCAATATTTTGTTGGAGCGTTCTAAAACTGAAGATATATTATTTTTGCTTCTTACAATTACAACTATAGGAGATGTATTTGCTTTTAATAGGGCTTTTGCCTTTCTTTATGATAGGGAGTTTAATGTATTTAGAGGACGTATGTGTGTAGCTCCTAAAAATGCTCAGGATGCTGGAATGATATGGAGCAATATGCAGAACTTAGATAAGTATGCTTTAAGAGAGAAATTAATGCTTTCTTTTGATAAAAGAAGTGTTGAAGATGCATGGGATTTGAATCAGCAGTTTTTAAATACAGTTATACCTAATAATGAAAACTGCAGGCTGTTTTTCGATGTGTTTAATAATAAAAATAGTATTAATGTGCTTAATGTAGAGAATAATGATGAAGTAAATCAAATAAAAAAATACACTAACATATTCGGGGATTATCCTTTTGCTATTATACCAATAATGAACTCAGTTAATTGTATAGGTATGATAGTTGTTGATAATCCTTATAATGGAAATCCTATACCTGAAGATGATCTTGATTATTTAAAGATGTTTGGCAGGCAGGCGGCTGTTGCTTTGGAATATTCTTCTCTTTATAATGAAATGGAAAAAAATAATAATGCTCTTAAGGCAGCACAGAAAACATTGCTTGATTTAAAGAGTTTGGCTATAATAGGAGAAATGAGTTCTTCTATGGCACATAATTTAAGAAACTTTATAGTTCCTATTGCAGGGTTTGCAAATAGGCTTGTGAAAGTAAGCAAAGATGAGACTATTAAAAATTATGCTCAGATAATTGCTAATGAAGTAGAAAATTTGGAAAATTATCTTAGAAGGAATTTGTCATTTGCTAAAAGTATTAATTTGGAAGTTGATAATATTAAAATTGATGATATGATAAAATATTTGACTATCCTTTCAAAAGAATATATAAAGAAAAGCGGTAAAAATATCAAATTCTATGCTTTAAAAATGACAAAAGAAGATGTTGTAAGATGGGATTATGACAGAATGAATGAGGTTGTGTTTAATCTTATTATTAATGCTATAGATGCTATAGAAGATAATAAAGATGGTTCATTTATCAGTGTTATATTTGATGATAATGCCTACAGAGAATCTATGATAGATATAATAGTTGAAAATACAGATTCCTATATAGAACCAGATTTGGCAGAGAAGATATTTACTCCGTTTTTTACTACAAAAAGTCATGGGGTAGGTATAGGGCTTGCTATATCTAAAAGAATAGTTGAAGCTCATGGGGGAAGTATGGTATTAAAAAGTGTTAATGATTCTTTAAAAATAACAGCTTTTTTTGTTTCTATCCCTGTTAGTTTAAATAATTAAAAAATTCAAAGCGTTTTCCGACAATAAAAATGTGGAGATGTAATTATGGCAAAAATAAGCGAGGCAGCAAAAGCTGAATGTACTAGAATGCAGAATAAATATAAAGATCTGCTTTCTGGTATAGAATCAAAATTAGTAAAAGTAGAGAAAGATTTATTACTATTAGAGGATCATTTTGAAATATGCAGAAAAAAGATAGATGCCGCTGTGCTCTATATTCAGGCTTCTTCTTTTATTGCAACTACATGCTATATTGCCATAGAATATATAGATGTGCGTTCTGATAATCAGCTTAATGACGGAAGACGTTATATTAATAAGGCAATTATGCTTTTGGAAGAGGTTTTCGGAAATCATACTGATGATTCATTATCTTTAAATGAAGAGATACATGATTATTTAAGAGATAAATTAACAGATGAATGGAAATATCAATTTATCTGTTCTTTCGGATATGTTATAGATTATTTCAAATACTGCTACGGGGAAAACTCTAAATGGCTTCAAAACTTTGTTGAAATAGAGGGAAGATTTGCTACTTTGGGTAAAAACATGATAGATTTTAAAACATATATCAGAGATTTAAGCCCTGAGATAGAAGGCTATAAATACAGAGTTAAAATGATGGAGCTTGTAAAAAAATTATTGGCAGCTTCCGCTGAACAGTACAGAACGAAGTATGAGCTTCAGGATAAAAGATTAGATGATATGAAAATGGCTTTAAATATAATAGCTTCTCTTAGAAGAATACATGTATATTTAAATGAAGCCGAAGAGTCAGAAGAAAAAAAGAAAATGTATGACTTGTGGAAAAAGAAAATGGACGCTGACATAAAAAAAATGAAGTAGTTTTGACAATTTTCTCTTTTTTAGTATAATATTAATTAAGATGAAACTAAAAATAACATTAATATTATCACTTGTTTTTATTGCTGTTATATTAAAAATAATAACTTTTTCTAAAAATTTTGTAGAAAACTTTTATTCTAGGACTATATACAAAACTATAGCAGGCTCTTTAAATAAGCTCTCTTCCAATGTGAGTTTTTCTATAGGAGAAGTTTTACTTTTTGTTTTTATTATAGCGGTTATTTTATTTGTAATAATTGCTTTAAAGCATTCTTTTTTTAATCACAATATCGCTTCTATTAAAGAAAAAATAAAAACGGCTTTAAACTTTATATATGTTTTTATATGTTTCATAGTACTGATATATATAGTTTTTATGTTAGTATGGGGACTTAATTATTACAGAGTGCCTTTAATAGAGTATTATACGAATAACAGCAGTATCACAGATGATGATATATATAATCTAGCTGACAGGCTTATAAGAAATGTTAATGATCTTAAAGATGAGATAAAATATATTGATATTAATACTAATTATCAGGTATTAAATAGAATTGTAGAGAGTGAATATAATAAAGTATTTGAATATTTTGAGTTTCTTAATATGCATTATTCAAAAACAAAGCCTATAAAAATATCAAAATTATTTTTACATCTGCAGATAACTGGCATATATTCTCCTTTTACATCGGAAGCTAATGTTAATATTCTTATTCCTAGTGTATCTATTCCATTTACAATAGCACATGAGATGGCTCATCAAATAGGGATAGCTTATGAAGATGAGGCTAATTTTATATCGTATGTGGTATGCTCAAAAAATACAGATGCTTTTGTAAGATATTCTGCTAATTTTGAGGCACTTCTTTATGTACTTGGAGAGATAAAGAGAGATGAAAATTATTCTCATTTGATGTCTAATTTGAATAATGAAACTAAAGATGAAATAAAAAAATATTATGAGTTTTGGCAGGGATATTTCGGACAATTATCTAAAGTAAGCGAAAAAGTTAATGATACATATTTGAAAGCTAATAATCAGCATTATGGAGTAAAAAGCTATTCTAGGGTAGTGAGATTACTTGTGCTTTATTATAAAAATAATTCTAATCTTTAATGTTTTGAAATTTTTACGATAATTATTAAACATTGATTTTTATAATTTAAAAAAAAATAACAAATTTTTAAAAGGTATTTTATGAAATTAGATGAGCCTCCTTATTTTTATCAATGCAAAAGCTGTAAAAGAAGATTTTCATTAAGAAGAAAAAAGTATACTGTAAATTTACTTATTTTTAAACTTAATCCTCAGAGATGTCCTTACTGCAAAAGTTCAAGAACTAAAAATATTGATCATATTGTAAAAATAGATGATTAATTTTTATTAGTATTTATACTTAATAATGTTAAAGCTGTAATTGTTAATATAATACCTATAACTGAAAAAATATTTGGTATTTCATTAAAGAATATAATTCCAAATACTGATGCAGCAATAGGTTCGCATGAGGCAAGTATAGAGGCTTTTCCAGTATCCATATAATTTAATGATACAGTATAAAATACATAAGGAAGTATTAAAACTAATAGAGAATGAAGTATTATAAAAATAAATATATTATTATCTTTTTTTACTAAATCTATAATTAAATTCCAATCAGCGAAAGGTGCTGTTATTATAGAAATAAATATAAAAGCATATAGAGTGATAGTAAGAGAATGATATCCTTTAAGCATAGCTTTTTTTGATATTATACTATAAAGGGCATATGAAAAAGCAGCAAGCAGTCCGCTTATTATACCCCATAATGATATTTTCACTTCTGATTTAAGTATATTGCTTACAAGTATGCAGCCGAAAAATGCTGATATAATAGATATTAATTTTTTTAATGTAATTTTTTCTTTATATAAAAAATATGACAGCAAAAGTACAAATATAGGCGAGAGACTTAATAAAACTGCTGCTAAAGATAAAGATAAAAAACTAACGCTTTCATTAAAAAATATATTTACTCCAAGCATTCCTATTAAAGCAGCCGATATAAATATGAATATGTCTTTTAAATGTATTTTTATTAATGATTTATTATATAAAAATATTGATGCAAACATTATAACGGATGCAGTTACAGCCTTTGAAGATACTATTGTTATATTGTTCATTGATAATTCTGCAGATTTTCTTATAAATATACCAGTAGCACCCCATAATATGCCTGCTAGTATAGGAAAAATTGGAACTATTTTTTTAAGCATTATATAATACTCTTTATAGATTTGTTATTTTGAAGGATTTTAAATTAAAATTATTATTTGTCAAATGCATTTATTTTATTGAATTGTTTTTTTATTTAATATATATGTTATAATAGTAATTAAAAGAGGAACTGAAAATGGATAAAGATTTACCTAAAATTGAAATATATAACAGTAAAAGAAAATTAGCTTTATTATTATTATTTTCTTCTGTCTTTATTGTAATTTCAATATTAGCTTTTCTGCATTCAAGTTCTTATAAAAAAATATTATTTACCATTAGTTTATCATTTTTTTTAATATGTTTTTTTGTGTTCATGATTCAGTTGCTAAAATCAGGAAAGCCTATAATTATTTTAGATGAAAATGGAATAATGTATAATATCCTATTAAAAAATAAAAATATATTTGTAAAATGGACTGATATTAGAGAAATATCTTTTTCAAAAACATTTATATATTTATACTTAAAAGAAGAAAGCAGTTTATCTATAAATAGAAAAAATCCTAATGAACCTATTGTTTTTTATATGTCGGGATTAAAAGATCCTGTTACTGTTCTAGCTATGATAACATATTATTTTGAAAAAAGTACTGGGGTTGTTTGATTATGAAAGATATTGATAAATTATTTTCAAACAGTAAATTTTCTGTTAAAGTTTATATTAATAATATTAGATATTTTGCTGTAATGATGATAGGATTAATAATTGCTATTCTTCTTATAAGTGTATTATTTACAGAAGCTGATAGTGAAATGAGAGCGGCTATTATATTTGTAGTATGCTTTTTTATTTTTGGAGTTGTTATACTCTCTATAATTTTGATAAAAAGTATTTTCTTTAAGATTCCTAGTTTTATATTAGATGATAAGGGAATATATTATAATAATCTGCTTGTAAAAAGTTATATATATGTACTTTGGAAAGAGATAAAAGATTTGGATATTATAGGAGGATATTTATTTATATATTTAAAAGATCCTCAAAGCTATTATTTAAGAAAGTTTAAGGGCAGGGTAATATCAGAAAATCCTTTATATATACATTTGGGCGATTTGGATATAAGCAATAAATTTATTAATAGTATGTTTGACTTCTTTTATGATAATTATTCTGATGATGAAGAAAATAGCAGCAAAGAAGAAGATTATAAAAAATACTACAGAGATTACTATTAATAATTTTTATTAAATTAATTTTATTTAAAATGTCTATTTAGATCAAGTTCTCTCAAAGTTCTAATCATCTGCATTTCCATCTGTATTCTAAAATTATCATTAACAGCACTATTTACAGCATTATTATTAGGATTTTTTTGATTTATTTGTGCCTTAATTGTAGAATTATTTATTTTCATTTGATTTTCAAGCATTCTGTATCTTGGAGAATATCTTCCATTTATAGCTTCTAGTTTTTGTCTGTCTCTGTAGCTCATATATCCGCTTCCGAAATAATGAAATCTTCCGTTTCTATAGTAACTTTTAGTATATCCTGGATTAGCAAATCTTGGAGTTGTGAGATCATTTTTATACGGATAAAGAGGTATAGCAGATTTTGCTCTTGGAGGTACATAAGGCTTTACATTTCCAACTCTAGGTGCTGGGCTGTAATAATATTGTGAAAAAGCTAAACTAGCAATACTTAAAAATAAAAATAATATTTTCATAGTTGTACTCTCCTTATATACTATTTAAAACAAATAAACCTAAAAAAATAAAAGCTCCCGCATAATAATTTTATTATTACACGGGATATTAAAGTTGAGCGATTAAAAAATTATTTATTTTGGTATACTTTGTCTATTTCTAAAAAGCATTGAGTTCTCAATTTTTGTAAATCAGCAGATGCTTTGCTTCTTGAATCTATTGCAGTATTGATAGCATTTTGATCTGGAGTATCTTTTCTCATTTCAGCATTAATATTTTGTGTTTGATTGTATATTTCTCTTCTCAAAGTATCCATTTGAGGGAAATATTTATCCTGTATAGTTCTTATTTGATCAATTTGTTCTTGAGTAAGCTGATTGTTATAATATCCGTAATAACCTCTTCCGTATCCAGCACCGTAACCAATACCGCATCCGCCATAGCCTGCACCATAACCAGCACCGTATCCTCTGCCATAACCTCTGCCGTATTGTGCAAATAAAGATACTGAACCAAAAATCATAATTGCTATTGATATTAATATAATTGCTTTTTTGTTAATTTTGTTTGTCATGTTTTTTCTCCTTTTTTTATTTATAAATAATTTTTATTTTATTTTTTATTGTGCATTGTAATAATAACAGCCGTTGTAATTTCCTCTGTATCCGTTATTATATCTGTAATCAGGATTATTATATCTGCCATAGCCTGAATTATAACCGCAGTAATTTCCTCTTCCGTATCCGCCTCTGCCGTAACCTCTTCCATATTGAGCAAATAAAGACAAAGAAGCAAGAAGCATAATTGCTAATGCTGTAAAAATGATGACGCCTTTTTTCATACGTTTTCTCCTTAATTTTATTTTTGTTATTTTTTGTTTTTCTTATGCTTTATTAGACGCAGACTATATTTAAAAGTTCCCAAAAAATTTGGAAATTTGATAAAAAAAACGATTTTTTTACTATACTAGGTGTGAGTATTATAATTTATTTAATTTTTTTGTATAATTTTTTTATTAAACCTATTTTTCCAAAGCATATATAGTAGAATAATGCTGCTATTAGTACTATAGGTATTGAAACAGCTACAAAACCAATTAAAAAAAATCCTATTGAAGAGAAGAATGCTTTTAGAAATGATATTAAATTTATGTATTTATTATAAAGATTATTGTTTCCAGACTTTATAGCTTCTCTGTCTGAAATATTTAAAGTTACTTTAGAATAGTTTACAGATGAATTAAGATTTTCTAATGTTCCTTTCATCGATTCTATTTCATATGTTAAAGTATTAATTCTGTCTTCTACTTTTAATATTTCATCAATATTTTTAGCCTCTCTTAAATAATTTCTTAATTTTTCTAATAATACTTCTCTGTTTTTTATTCTGTTTTCTGTATCATAATATGTATCTGTAACATCTTTAGTATTAATATTTTTATTTTCTACATTTTCATTTTCCTCTAAAAATAAAATGAAATTATTTAAATTTTCTTTAGGTATTCTTATTGTAAGGTAATATCTGTTTTTTGAAGATTCTACATTATCAAAATATCCTTTATATTCTTTTATTTTTTCTTCTACGCTTTTATATGTTTTTTCAACATCTTTTGAATTAATTGTTATATTAGCAGTTATAATTAATTTTCTCTCAATATTTCCGCTTGTATTAATATTTTCTCTTTCATCAGATATTTCTTCTTCAGTAATACTTGCTGCAGTATCATAAGATGATTTAGAATAAAGATTAGTTGATGTCCCGCTGTTGCCGCCGCATGATAATAATAAAAATATGCTTATTAATATGATGATTATTTTTTTCATAACTATTACCCCCATTAATAGAAATATATTATAAACATATCATGTATTATTATTTTTTCAATATTCTTTTAATTTTATATAATGCTTATAATATACTTGCGGTAAAACTATTTTTAAAAATTAGTAATTGCTGAATAATTTTTAAGTATGTATTGTTTAATAACAAAAAATAGGGCTTAATAATAATTATTACAAGCCCCATTTTTATTTATTTTAACACCTTTTAGTTCTGGTCTTACAAGTATAACTCTGCTGTAGAAATACAAAGGTATGAAAGGCATATCAGCCATTAATACATCTTCTGCCTTATGAAGTGTCTGCATTCTTGAAACTTTATCTCCGTTAGTAAGTGCAGATTTTATGAGTTCTTCATATTCTTTATTATAATAGCTTCCTGTATTTTGCGGACTATAGCTTAAGAAAGTATCGAGAAAAGTCATAGGGTCATTATAATCTCCCATCCAGCCGGAACGTGCTATTTGGAAATTTTTATCTCCTCTAGTAGTCTGCATAAATACTCCCCATTCAAGCTGATTAACTACAGTATCTATATTTAAATTTTCTTTCCACATCTGCTGCACAGCTTCAAATATATTTTTTGAGCTTTCTGATTCAACAGTAAACTCTATAACAGGAAAATTCTTTCCGTCAGGGTATCCAGCTTCAGCAAGCAGTCTTTTTGCCTCTTCTATATTTTTAGCATAATCCTCTTCTTTTGTGCTGAAATAATCTCCTCCATTTTCTCTGAAAGAGCCTTCTATATCATATACTGGAGGAGGAACTAAAGCAGCAGCAGGAGTTTCTGCCCCTTTAGTAACGTTTTTTATTATATAGTTTCTGTCTATTGAAAGAGAAAGTGCATTTCTTACTCTTTTATCTTTTAACACCTCATTTGTAGTATTGACAGATAAAAAATAAATGGCAAGCAAAGGAACATAATCTATATATCCTTCTTCTGTCAATTTAGGTATATCCTGAAGAGGAGGATTGCTTCCAAACATCAAAGTACCGTTTTCTATAGAAGATACTATAGTATTAGGATTATCTAAAAGTGCAAATGTAAGTTTCTCAGCAGTGATATTTTCGCTGTTCCAATAATTTGTACTTTTTATCATTACTAATTTATCATTATTAATATGTTCGCTTACATAGTAAGGTCCGTTGCCTATATATTTTTTTTGACTCCAAGAATCTCCATATTCGTTTATAATATCTTCTCTAAGAGGGCTGTATATTGTAATTGCAAGCAAGTCCAAAAAGTACGCAGTAGGACTTTCTAATGTAACTTCTAAAGTGTAATCATCTAATGCTTTTACTCCCAATTCTTCTATAGGAAGTTCGCTGTTAATGATTTTTGCTGCATTTTTTATAGGGTTTAGCTGATAACTTACAGAACTTGCTGCTTTAGGATCAACCGCTCTTCTCCAAGCATATACGAAATCATTTGCTGTTACTGGCACTCCGTCATGCCATTTAGCATTTGTTCTCAAATGAAAAGTATATTTTAAATAATCATCGCTTATATCCCAACTTTCAGCAGCTGCGGGAATTAATTTATCATCTTTGTCTCTTGAAGTTAAGCCTTCAAAGGTATGAGCTATATATGCAGAACCGTCATATGTTTCTGTATATGTAGGGTCTAAAGTTTTAGGTTCTGGACCTATATTTATTAAAAGACCGTTATCTGTTTTTGTATTTGAACATGATATTAGAAAAGTGAAATATAATAGTATTAATACTATTTTTTTCATATAATACTCCCTTATTTCATTTATTGTATTTTGTTTGAAAATTATATTTTTTAATTAGACAGCCTGTCTAAAATAAAAATTACTCTCGGGAATCTTATATTTTTTATAAAATATAATTAAAGATAATAATTGATAAAAATTAACTTTCTTCATTTATTAAAAAAATTATTAATTTACATCTATTTAGAAATATTAAAAAACTTAATACTTTCTTCTAAAAATTTAGCCTTATCAAACAATTTTTTTGAAAGTTCGCTAGACTCTTCAGCTAAGGACGCATTCTGTGTAGTAGCACTTTCTATATTGTTAATAGCTATGCTTATTTGAGAGACTCCCGCTTCTTGTTCTAATGAAGTAGTGCTTATATTCTGCATTAATTGAGAAGTACCTGATACTTTCTCCTGAAGCTGTACAAATAATTCCTGAGATTCTCTTGCAGTTTTTGTGGCGGTATCTATTTTTTCTGCAGTATTATCAACAAGAGCTGTAATATCTTTAACAGAACTTTGAGTAGTTTGAGCCAAGTTTCTTACTTCGCTTGCAACAACTGCAAAACCTTTACCTTGTTCTCCAGCTCTTGCTGCCTCTACTGAGGCATTAAGTGCTAATATATTAGTCTGAAATGCTATATCTTCAATAATTTTAGTTATATCTTTTATTTTATCGCTTGACTTATGAACATCTTCTATATTTAAAGTTGTCTGAGCTATTATATTAGCTGCTCCTTCAATATATTCCATAGATTCTGACATCATATCTTTTCCAGATACAGAATTATCAGCAGATGCTTTTATTGTAGAAACTATTTCTTCTAAGCTGGAAGCAGTTTCTTCCAAACTTGAAGCCTGAGATTCTGTTCTGCCTGATAGTTCAACACTGCTTTCCATCATTCTTTGAGAAGCTAAAACTATTTCATTAGAGGCTTCATTAACATCGCTTACAACATTAGCAAGTTTTTCACTCATTATATTAAATGCTTTTTCTAGTTCTCCGAATTCATCTTTTTTTAAAATTTCATTTTTATTTATTTCTATATTTCCTTCAGATATTCTATTAGCTTTTTTCATCAATTTATCCAAAGGACTCATAGTTTTAGTAATGTATGATACAGAGAAAAGGTTTATAAATATAATTGATAATACACATACTATTACAGCTATTCTAATCATACGTATATTTTCAGCATATATTATTCTGTTATCTGCTGCCATAGATAATATCCAAGGTAGAGTATCCATTTTAGTGTATACTGCAGTCCTTTTTTCTCCGTTAGAATCAGAAATGTATTTAAGCATTCCTTCAGATTTTCCTGAGTTTATAACTTCAGAATAACTTTCATTTGCAGGAGTATTTATCTGATTTCTAGTATCAAGCATTATATTTCTTTCACTATTAATAGCCATTAGTCTTCCGCTTTCAGTCAGCTGCAGTTCCTGAAGTTTTGCAACCAAAGCATCCCAGTTTAGAATCATATATATAGTTCCTGCAAATGTTCCGTTAATTTTCACTCCTGCAATAATAGAAAAAGTCATTTCATTTCCAGAAGATGATTTTATTATTTCAGTTCCGTAAGCTGAATCATAATTGTTTTTAACCAAATTATCCCAAATACCAGGTCTTAATTCTTTTATATTTCTTCCTAAGTTTACATTTTTGGCATTTTGAAGTATTATTCCGTCTGTATCAGTTATTCCTATGTCTATAGAATATTTGTTTATGCTTTCAAACTGCTGAAGAGTTCTTATTAGTGCGGTGCTTTCCTCAGGAGTTTTATTTCCAGATAGATAATTAATAACAGCAGGCGTAATAGAGTATGTTCTTATTAGTGTATTATTTTCTTCAAACCAAGTATCAAGCATATTTTTATATCCGCCCACAGTATTATGATATCCGTCATATGTTGATTTAGTAATACCTATGTATGATCTGTAAGATAATATAACTATTGTAATTATTAGAAGTATAGTTGTTATTATACTTATAGTTAACGGCATTTTAAATCTTATAGAATGTCTTTTTTTCATGTTCAAAGCCTCACTAATAAAATATTAATTCAATAATATTATATATTCTAAAATATATCTAGTTATTTATCGTTTTTTATATAAAAAATATATAATTAATTATTTAATTTTTATATAAAAAAACAAATAATTTTATATCTATATTTTTTTTATTTAATATTTGATAAATAATATTTTATATGTTATACTTTCTCTCCGATATACAAAAGTAAGAATAATGAAAAATAAATTAAAAAAAGTTGTTGGTTTTATTCCATTATTTATCATAATAATAGCGGTTTTATGGTATAAAGTACCTCTTAATGGTATAAGATGCTATCCTGAAAGTGTATCAAAAATAGATATCTCCTATAATGGAGAGTTAATATCTATAACTGATACTAATGATATAGACTTTATAATAAAAAGTTTGAATAGTATATCTTTAAATAAGGTAATACTAAAAATGGGTAATTCTAAGATAGGATATAACATTAATATTTATTCTACAAATGAAAATATATTAAGCAATATTACTGTATATTCTTCAGAAACGGCCTCCATAGGCAGTTTTTTTTATACTGATAAAAATTCTATGCTTCCTTATGATTATATAAGGAATATATATTCTAATAATATTTAGTTTATAATGTTATTATTAATTATTGTATACTATAAAAAACTATAACACTTTTTTAAAAAAATAATTATAATTTTATTATGTAAAAATATTTTATTAATTTCGGAGAATATTATCTATGAGAAAGTTCCAAAGTCTAAAAATTAAGATGCCGCTTATTATTATTTCTATGGTTACTGTTTTTATTATAGTGTTAATTGTAATAACAGAAATGAAGGCATCGGATAGTATAAAAAATGCTACATACGGCGGATTTAACAATACAGTATTAGGTTATGCTTCATTGATTGACACTTGGTTTAATGATCAGCTAACTATTGCCAGTATATATGGAACATCAGAGGAATTAATAAGATATTTAGAAGTTCGCACCGATGATTTGAAAACTGTTGCTTTAAATAATCTTAAGAAATTCAAATCATTAAATGAATATGCTATCAATATAGGTTTATCTGATAGTAACGGACTTGTATTAATAGATTCAGATAATCAGGATTTAGTAGGACAGAATATGTTTGATATACACCCTGATTTAAGAACAAAAATAAATTCAGGCAGTAAAGGAGTATTTGGAGAAAATATTACACGTTCTTTGACAACAGGCGGTTGGTCTTTGATTCTGCTTGAAAAAGTGACAGGCAATAATAATCAGGTTATTGGGTATTTATATATAATATTAGACTGGTCTACTTTAAATAAAACTCATATAGAAAAACTTGTAATAGGCAAAACAGGAAATATGTTTGCTATAGATAAAAATTTAATTATAAAAATACATAGTGATTTGAAAAATATTAATGGAGCTGCACCAACTGCATATAGCAGTGCTTTCAGTAAAAATAGCGGTATACTAAGTTATGAATTTGATGGAGCTCAAAGGGTAGGTTCATATACCACATTGAAATCTCAGCCTTGGGTATTGGGTGTATCAATGACTGAAAATGAAATATATGAGGCTAATAGAGCTCTTATGCAAATGATGATAATTATCTCTATTATTGCTATAGTAGTTATAGCACTCTTTATTTCAGCATTTATACGTTCGATAACAGCACCTTTAAATATATTAGTTGGTTTAGCTAAAGAGATAGCAGAAGGTGATTTGAGAACTACAAAGCAAAAAATAAAACGTAAAGATGAACTTGGAGAATTGTCTAATGCATTTGTTGCTATGAGAAAAAAACTTGTAGAAACTATAATGGTAGTTGTAGAATCTGCTAATAATATAACTATGGCTGCCAAAGAATTATCAGAGCAAAATACTGATTTGGCACACAGAACAGAAAGTCAGGCTGCTAGTATAGAAGAGACATCTGCATCTATGGCTGAAATTTCATCAACTATTAAGGATTCTGCTGATAAATCTATAAATGGAAGTAAGATGATATTAGAATCAAAAACTTCTGTAGAGAATGCAGGAGATATTATCGCAGAAACAACTTCAAATATAGAAGAAGTTCATGAGGCTAGTTCTAAAATTAAAGATATTACAAAAATTATTGAAGATATAGCATTTCAAACTAATATATTGGCACTTAATGCTTCAGTAGAGGCAGCAAGAGCTGGAGAACAGGGTAAAGGTTTTGCCGTTGTTGCAAGCGAAGTAAGAAACTTGGCTCAAACTACTCAGACTTCAGTAAAAAGCATTACAGATTTGATAGAAAATGTTTATGAAAAAATAGATAAAGCAACAGGTACAGCCAGAGAATCACAGGAAATATTTATAGATATACAAAATAAAATAGAAGATGCCTCAAAAATTATGGAAGGTATAAGTCAGAGTGCAGTTGAACAGCAAAATGGAATAGATCAGATAAAGATTGCTGTTAATGAAATGGATTCTACAACACAGAAAAATGCTGCTTTAGTAGAGGAGGCAACTGCTTCTGCTGAACTATTATTTGCTCAGTCTGAGGAATTAATGGCGGCAGTAAATGTATTCCAGCTTCCAGACGGCAGCAGATAAAATTATAAAGATAAAAATTAAAGGCTCTGTATTTCTTTTATGAATGCGGGGCTTTTTTATTATATACCTAAACAAATATGATTTGTCAAAAAATAAATTTTTAAATTTTAGTATTTGTGGGGACTAGCCCTGCGAAGCACACAGTCGTGCTACACCCCC
>NZ_CASEGO010000103.1 GCF_949287625.1 uncultured Brachyspira sp.
GTAATTGCGTTTTTTGCAACTTTTTTGTGCGGCAAAAAAGTTGATAATTCTATATAATGTACATCAGTTGACAAAATGAAATCGTTCCAGTATATACTGGTGATGGTTTCGGTGTTGGTGTGGAATTATACTATGAATAATGTTTCAGGCGATAATAGCAAAATGGTTGATGCTCATACACCTGTAGTAGTATTTAATGCTGTTAATAATAATTTAAGAGCAGCAATACCTGTAAGTATCAGTAAAAAAGATGATGTAGGAAATGGAAGAACTGACTATTTTGGTTTGAGCATACCTGCACAAGTAAGATACTACACTGGAATAGATGCTTTCAACTATATAAGATTTGAATTTAACTATGGTCAAAATTCCTATAAACAAGCAGCAGAAGAATATTCAGCTAAAAATTTAAGTTTCCAATTAAGACTTCATTTCTTAAATACTATAATGGATAATGTAGTTGTTAATCCTTTCTTAAGAATAGATTTCGCTTCTGCTTTAGATGCTAAAGGAAAAGCTGTTATGACAAGCAGTTATACATCTGATATTAAAGCATGGTCTGTTATTGCATCTCGTAAAGCAAGTGCAGGCGAAGAAGCATATGACAGAAACCCTTATGACTTGAGAATACTTCCTAGTATATCTTTAAGTGTTAATACTGATATTGTAAACTTTATATTTGAACCTGGTTTAGGATACAGAGTTGAAGATGACGGAAGAAAAGGAAGCAAACTTGTACATAGTGTATACTGGTCAGCATATGGAGAAGTTTATGTAAGACCTATAGATGCTTTGGAATGGTATTTTGAAATGGACGTAGATAACGGAGTACCTAAAATACAGTCTACAGTAAATGGTTTGCCTATAGCATTCGGTGCCAACACTGGTATCACTTGGTATTTACCTTCTTTAAATCCTAATGCTCAGTAAAATATCGCTGTCATAAAATATAAAGGCAGAGTTAAAATAATATTATAATTTATCCCTGCAATATTTTTTTTACTTATTCTAATCCCCGCCATTTTAGATTTAAAAGCTTTATTTTTTATATAAACTTTGATTAAATCTTCTAAGTCTTCACTTCAAAAAGTGCACCCGCCCAAGCGTTATTTAAATTTGGAATTTATACACCGCACGATAAATAAAAAACTAGTTAATAACACTAACTGCATTATTAACTAGTTTAAATTTTTTTAATCTATTTACCGTGCGTATCAATAAATAAAATACTCAATAATCATTTTTATTTTTTATATAAAGACATAAAATATTGACAAATAAATATTATGGTATATACTTAATTAATGAGAATACTAATATAAGGTTTATTTAATTATGCCGTTTAATCGCATCGCAGCGCATCGCATCGCATCGCATCGCATTATAATATCTTATTAAACTTTATAAACTCATTCTATCAAATAAGTATCAAAAATTTATTTCAATCTTCGGAAATACTTAAATATATTAATGCCATTTCTTTTGGCATTGCAATAAAAAATAAAATAGGAGAATATTATGTCAAATTTTTACTGTGAATATTGCGGATCCAAATTTTCTACAGCAGCTTCTTTATTATCACAAAACTGTCCAAGACACCCAAACGGTATTAATAAAGGAAAGCATAAACTTTATGAGGGTAGCGAAAAATCTAGTTACATTTGTAAATATTGCGGAAGTTCATTTACTTCTTTAAGTTCATTAACTTCTCAAAATTGTCCAAGGCATCCTAATGGAATTAACAATGGAAAACATGCACCAGCGTTATAATAAAATAATAGGAGTTTCTTATGAGTGATTACAATGAATATAATAACAATTCAAACAAACCTGCACAATCTGGAATAGTACCTTGGATACCTTTAATTTTAGCATTAATATACACAGTTTCGCCTGTAGATTTAGTTCCTGATGTTTTACCTGTTCTTGGTTGGTTTGAAGATGCTTTATTATTGGTTGTAGGAGGGCTTAACGGTATACAGAATGGAGTTTTAGAAGCTAATAGTTCATTAAGAGGTATAGTAAAATTTTTGAAATGGGGGCTTTTAATAGTTGGAGGAATAGGAATTATAATAATAGTTCTTTTAGCTATTTTAGTTTTCAAAGTAGCAACAAAATAATTTTTAAGGAGTAACAATATTATGAATGAAAATACATCTAATGATATCAATAATCAATTAACTAGTGTAAATAATAAACTTAGCAGATCTTTAAATGAATTAAATAATTCACAGCAAGCAGGCGGAATAGTAGGAACAATTGCATCAGCAGTTGTGAGTATGAAAGAGATAGAAAAAGATATGATGGTAATAGAAAGACAATTTCAATATTTGATGAAAAAAGCAGATATTGATTTAGAAAAATTTAAACATAGTTTTAATTTAACCTCTAATATGCTTAATAATATTTCCAACAATTTGAATTTATTTGCTCAGCAAGTATTAAGTATACCTACAGATACAATAAATGAATCAGAAATAAAGCATAGAACAGAACTTTTAAATATGGTCAATAATTTTAATATGACAATATCCCAAATGTTAATTAACTTATTAAAGTAATGGAGATAAATAAATGTCTAATAGATTATTAAATGATGAAGAGTTTTTACAAATAAAAAAAGAGCTTGATGATATATTTGCAACAATAGATAGATTGGCATCGCCTTGGATAGATTTAGGAAATGCAGTTGCTGGAATAGGAGTATTATCTGCTTTTTTTATAAATCCATTAGTAGGACTTGGAGCAGCAGCTGCAGGAGCATTTTTAGGATATAGTAAAAAACAAAAAGCATTAGAAGATAAAAGAAAAAAATTTTATGAAGCTTTACCTACACTTAAAAATACAGCAAGAACAAAAATGTCTGCTGTTAAACAAAATATGATTCTTTTAAATAATAATATAAGTTTAACAGAACAATTAATGCTTAATGATTCTAAATTAATATTATCAGAAAATAATAAGCAAAATAAAGAGTATTTAATTAATGGTATAACTTCATCTTTTAAATCTTATTGCAGAGATTCTTATGTGCTTGAATTATATCAATATGCTTTAGATACATTTGAAGCTTGGCTTAATGAAGAATATTCAGCAGATTATGAATGTCCGAATATAGATAATAGTAATGCTAAATGTACTATGAAGCTTTATAACAATTCTGATTTCTATACCGTTGTCTCTAATAACCCAACTATAGGGACATTATTTATAGTAAATAACAACAATGATGATGAAGTAAAATTTATCCCTAAAATAGTAGCAGAAAATATTTACAGGTCATATAGCTATGATGATATTATATTTAAAAATAGAAATAATATAAATTTACGTTTTAGTAATTTATATTTTAAATATAAAAGCTATAGAGAAAATAATGTTTTAAGAAGTTTATATGGATATTATGATAAAATGAATATAGTTTTGCCTATAGTTTTTATAATATCATTTTTTATATCAATGTTAGTAGATGCCAATGCATATAATATCGGAATAGTTAAATTTATATTTTTATCTATATTGCCTGCTTCTGTAATAACTGGAATTACAGCATTAATATGGTTTATAAGTTATCATTATTTATTTAATATTAGGTTTAAATTTTATACGGCTAATTTAATAAAATCAGTTTTATATTTAGTGTCAATGCTTTTAATATTAATTGGTATTCCTACAGTATATGGATATTTATATACTAATAATTACAAGCAGAAGAACATTGAATATATTAATTCATTAAGCAGTGAAATTTCTAATTTGATAGAAAATAAAAAATTTAATGATGCATATAATAAAAATAATTCTCTATATTTAAAATATATTTATCCTTTGGCTGATATTAATGAAGCTGGTATTGTGAAAAAATATAAAAAAGAATTATATGATAATATGTCTACAAACTTTTTTATTAATTTTGCAAATGCTATTAATAATGAGATGAATTATTCAAATTACCAATATGTATTTGATGCTTATAATGATAGAAACAAATATTATAAAAAAATACAAGATGAAAGTTATAAGAATGAAATAAAAGAATTACTTTCAAATATTCACAAAGAAATTGATGAGAAAAGACATGAATATCTATTGTCAGAAGTTAATATTATAAATAATTTAATAAATACTAATAAATCAAAAGCCATAGAGTTACTAGATGATATGAAACACTTTTCTAAAGACAAATTTAAACTATCTGATGATAAAAAATTTATTATTTTTAATGATACCATTTCATATAAAGAATATTGGGAAAAACAGCGAGAAGAATTATTATTAAAAACAAGTAATTAAAATTTTTAGTATATATAAAATTTTAAAGTTTGTCAATTTTTTTTATTGTTCTTTTTCCTGCCGCAAAAAGAACCAAAAAGTGCAAGTATAAAATTGGTAACTAAATAATATTAATTTTGTTTTACATGTATAATAAATTATTAATTTAAGCTAAAATATAGCCCTTTTGCTTCTTTGTGGCAACAAAAGAAGTGGGGCGCGGGGCAAAGCCCTGCAAATATTTTAAATTAAAAAAATTATTTTGACAAAATATAGTTGTTTATGTATATATAATAAAAAACTAGTTAATAATTGCACTTTTAATTATTAACTAGTTTAAATTTTTAATCTATTTACCGTGCGTATTGTTTATTAATAAATATTAATCTCCAAAAACACTTTTTACTATACTGTAAATTGAAGAAGCAAATCTTTTTTCCACTTTTAGAGGATTAATCAAAGTTTCAATACCGTCATTTATCTCGCAAAACTCTATATCGCCAAACTCAATATCTTCATTAGCGTCCATTCCGAAATACATATAGTCAAATGAGATATGAACAGCAATATTGAGATAAGTATCTTTTAATATGTACTCGCAGAAAGTTCCGCCGTCCATAGTCTCGCCTCTAGCCATGTCGTATTTATTTGCTAATGACATTAATACTCCTGCTTTTATTTTTTTGGAATTAAGAGAAGTAATTTTATCTTCGCTTATATCTTTTTCTGTAATCTCTTCATATTTAAAATCAAGCTGTTCTATAGGCTGTGATATCTCATAATCGGATAATTGAGTTTTCCATTTTGATATAGTGTCAGAGTTTAATTCTGAAGGGTGCACTAAAGTTATTAAAGCATTTTCTTTGAGAGTGTACTCTTCTTCATCAACTGTATTGAAAGTGCCGTCTTCCATATATCTGAAACTTTCTATCAAATTGTTATTCTCATCATAAACGCCCCATATTAGTTTTAATGCAAATAGATTCATTATAGGGTTTTCAACAAATACAGTTTTGAAATTATCATAAGTCCATTTTCTGCCGTTTAATAATACTTTCTGAAGTCTTATTTTCTGACTCTGTACTAAAGTTTTTATTTCTTTTTTGAGAGCTGTGCATTCTTTTTTGGCGTTATCTGCTTCTGTTTTGTCGTCTTTGCTGTTTGGAGCTGGGAGCGATTTTATTATTTTTTGTTTATCATTATCTGTTATTGTGAGTTCAAGATCATTGTTTATGGATAATGTAAATGTTCTTTTTGCCTCTCCTCCGTATCTTAAAACTTTTTCTCCTTTTCTGTCAAATCCGAAATTAGGTATTATTCTGTCTGAAAGCTCATCTGTTGTCATATCAAGTAAGTATGCAGCATTTTCCATAGTCTCTATTGCTACTTCTTTTATTTTTGCAGTAGGTGCTTTTCTTGTGAGGCTGTCTACTAATATTAATGCATAGCTTTTTCCGTTTAATGCAATACATTTTACAATAAATGCCCCCATAACAGTACGGGAACCTTTAGCAAACTCTTTTATAAGAGGATAAACTTTATCTATCTTTGAATTATCAGAATATAAAAGATAAGGTATTAAAATATTTTTCTTTGCTGCTTCATAATTAGAATCTTTCCAATAAATATATAACATTTCTAAAGCATTTGTAAATGAAGAAGTATCAAGAATCTCAGTAAGCATGCCGCAGTCTTTTAATCTGGCAGGCTCAACCAAGTTCATATATTCCATAATAATATATTTAAATATTCTATTATCAGCCAATTTTCCATTATTGTATAGAACTTTTGTTAAATGAACATCATCTAAAAACTTAATATTTTTTTCATAATTTGTATTGTAATAAGTATCAATAAACTCCAAAGCCTCATCAATGCTTTTGAAATTATCGCCGTATTTTTTAAGATTCCAATTCTTAATAATATTTTTTAATGCCCCTTTAAGTTCTGATGATCTTACCTTCTCTGACATTTTCTCAACATATTCTCTTGTAATCTTTTCATTATCAGAAATAGCTTTAATACAATATCTTTTTACCTCTGCTCTCTTTGTATTTTCAAGAACTGTATAAACTAAATGATAATTTTTATAATTATATTTATTATACAAAGTCTTTAATATATCTAATGCTGTATTTTTATTTGATGCTATATTATCTTTTATAAACTTATCATCATTTAATATATTTACTACTTCATCAAAATAGCTTTTAAATAATTCATCTTTTACGCTATTTATAATAACATTATTATTTTCATCTACGCATCTAAGCTCTTTATATAATGTAGGAAGACATTTTCCGCCATAGTCATAATAATAATTTGAAAAATCTCCTGCATAATCAAAATAGTATGAAAGCAGAATTTCTTTTAATGTAATATTTAATTCTTTATTATTTAATAAACTATCAATAACTTCTTTTAGAGTCTTCTTTCCTATAGATGCCTGCACTTCTATATATTTTCTTATTCCAATCTGAATTGGTAAATATTTAAAAATATCAAGAGCAAACTTTTTATAGTTTTTCATTTCATCGCTGTCATAATTAAATAGAGAGTATAAATAATAAAGTTCTGTATTGAGACAATATTCAGGGAGAGTATTTCCCCATCTGTATGTACTGTATAGATTGTATGTATTTTTTTTGTCTGTATAATATTCAATAAGCATATCAAAGAGTTTATTTTTATCTTTATCAAATATTTCTTCTATTTTTACTGTAGTAGTAAAAGTAGGTCTTTTATTATATCTATCCGAATTATCTTCTGTGAATTTATTAACTATAGTTTGAAATACAGGTATCGACTTTTTTAAATTATTTGTGTCTATTTTATTATCATTATGCTCTAATAAAACACCGCTAAGTACTATAAATATTCTTTTGTTTCTATCATTTTTTAAATCATTTCCTACTAAATTATAAATTTTATAAAAATCTTCTTTATGATTCAAATATAAATCTCTTGCCCCATAAATGAATGCATAATGAAAATAGTTTTGAAAATGCTGTGCTATAAATGCGAAATCATTAGGATAATTTATTGCATTGAAGAATTTCTCTCTAGCTTTATAAGGATTACTGTAATCTAATAATCTTAAATACTCTCCAATTTCAATATTCATATCAATAATATATTCTTCATTATTATTTAATACTTCTACAAATTTATTTTTTATAGCTTCGTTTTTATCTAAAAGAGCAGCAATAACATTTAAAGTATCATAAAGATTTGGCAAAACATCAAATGATTTTATAGCGGCATTTATATATTTCTCATCGCATTCTTTATTATTTTTGATAACAGAACATATTGCAATCAATGGTATTACTGCATCTCTTCCCATTTTATGCAGTATCTTTTTATTATCATTGCTATTAATAATATCAATATATTTATCTGTGTATTCTTCAAACTCTTTACTGAAGTATTTATTAAAATCTTCAAAAACTGTATATATTAATTTTTCACCATTTAAAGTTCTTGCCTGCTCTTTATATCTTTTCTCATATCCATAAACAAGATATCTGAGTGACTTTTCAAAATCTCTATTAACTATATAATCAAAAATAACATATCTAGTTCCGCCTTCTCCTTCTTTATCGTTTCCGTAAAGAAGTATCTTCATAAAATGTTCATATCTTTTCTTTAATGCTTCATCTTCTATAGAAAAATAATCTTGCAAAAAAGCATCTTTATAATGAAAATAATCATAAGGATGCCTTCTTATTTTACTGAAATCATTTGTAGATTCGCATTTCTCCATATCATCTTCTATAGAAGAGCTCTTATAGTATGCTTCAAGTTTTTCTTCTAAGTTCATAATTTATCCTCCAATAAAAACTATATCAATATATAGTATATACATTTTTATTTATTTGTCAATATATAAGTATGATAAGTATAAAATGAATATTTATGAAGATTTATTATAATAAAAAATAATTTTATTAGTTTTTATGTATTATTTTTAGTTTAAAATAAAATATGTATTATATATTTTCTTCATTATCAAATTCTTTAACTATAAATGTATTAAAATCATCTTGACTGCATGCAAAAGATTCTTTAAATAAACATCCTTCAAAATAACCTATTTTATAATAATCTTTATTCTTACGAATATCATTTAAATATTTTTTTAAAGTATCTTTTATTTTAGTATTATAATCAGAATGTTCTTCTTTATAAACCATAATATAAAAAACCCTGCTTTTAGAATCATTAATATCTTTTATTAATTTTAATTCTGATAAAGCAATATAAGTATCATATGCTTTTTTGCACACATCTTCTTTATTTACTGAACCGCTTTTAAACTCTATTAAATATATAATGCCATTTGTAAATTTATAAATAGCATCTACAGAACTTACCTTTAAACTAAATTTATATTTTGAATTATATTTTTTTATTAATTTATCTCCATTAATAACTTTATTTTCCGCATCAGTTATATAAGTTACAATATAATCTTTTAAAGTATCACTTTTAACTTTACTTAAAGATGTTTCTTTTAAAGTATCTTCTAAATTGTAATAATCCAAATTATAAATTTCTGATAATATTGATTGTTTTAATTCATTAAGGATTATTTCTCTCATTATCCTGCTCTTCTCTCATATTAGACAATATCTCTAAAGGTTCATACATTTTTTCATAAATTATATCCAAATTATCATTAACATTTTTAAATACTACATTACATTTATTTTCTGCTAATTCAGTAATATAAAAATTAACTCTTTCATCTATATTATGCCTTTTAGAAAATCTGTTGATAGCCTCCAAAAAATAATGACTATGAGTAGTTATAGTAATAGTTAAATTAAAATATTTCTGTAATAAAACAATTAACTCAGCATAAATCAACTGCCATTTTGGGTGAAGATGTATTTCAGGCTCATCTAATATAAGAACATCTTTTTCATTCAAAGAACCATTTTCTAAAAGCCTTTTTATTATTACAAAAGATTTTAATCCAGCAGAAAGATTTTCTAATTTTATTTCAACATCTTTATCATTATAGTATAAATAAAAATCATTATCTTTATTTATTATTTTTGCATTCATAACACTATTAAATACATCATAAACTTTTTCTAAAATTTCTTTATTATTCACTGAATCAAAAACATTTTTATTATCATCAGATATAAAATCATATATTGTTTTTTCTAAAATAAAATTATCGGTATCAATATCACTATTTATATAATTTATAATAAAAGGATTATCTATATAAAATGCATTATGAATAATATTAAAATCAGATTCAAATTTTATACATTCGTCATTTTTAAACTCTATATTCATTTTTTGTTCTTTTATTTTTAATTCCAATTCAGCATTTACATTTTTATTAAATAAATTATTAATTTGATTTTCAAAAATATTTCCAAAATAATCACTCATTATTTGAAATTTTAATTTATCTTCAGAGACATGCATAACTTTTAATATATCATCTGCAACTTTATAAATTGTTTCATCGTTTATATTATTAATAATTTTATCTGGAATATTTATCTTTAATATATTAAATAATTTATCTCTATTTATATCATTACATGGATAATCTATATTATAGAATATATTATCCATTATCTCAAAATAATAATGCTTTATTTCATTTTTAAAAATATATCTAATTAAAGTTTGATACAATTTTCTTCTGAAATCTTTTTCTATACGTTCATTTTTAAAATCTTCATAATTAAATATAGAAAATAAAATCTTACCTATTGTGCTTTTTCCTGTATCATTATCTCCGCATATTACAGTTATGCCGTCTATTTTTATATCTGCTTTCTCTATCTTTGCAAAGTTAGATATTTTTAATCTCATAAGAAATTATCCTAAAATACTAGAATTATCGTCATCAAATATTATAACATTATAAGTAAAAAATATATTAATTTCTACAATTTTATATATTATTAATGTTAAATAAAAAAGCCCATGCATTAAGCACAGGCTAATAAAAAAGGAAAAAAAAATTTAAACTATTTATTCTTCTATTATACTATCAATTAGTATATCATTATATTCATTGATTAATAAATTATACTCCTCATCGTCTATAACTGTGCAGTCATTATTTATGCTGTTTAATAATTTTGTCATATAAAATCCTCCGTTTTTAATTAATATATTCTAATCATTTTATGTGATAAAATTGTTATATATTGTAACTAATTATTAATCTCTTATATTATTAATATAAGAAATAAACAGATAAATGCAAGAATTTTTTACATAAAATTTAAAAAAATATTAATAGTGTTAAAATAAAAAAGACCTATACACCATCAAGGGTACAGGTCTTATTAAGTTCCAAATTAAAAATTAATTCATAGCATTAATTTTTTTCATCATATCAGATTTTTTTGCTGCAGCTCTGTTGGAGTGTATAACAGATTTTCTAGCAGCTTTATCTAAAGCACTTGCATATTTTTTGAATTCTGTCATAGCTGCAGATTTATCATTACCTTCTATAGATTTAATAACTTTCTTTTTTTGAGTATTTAAGAAACTTTTAATTTTTCTATTATAAAGGTTTTTAACTTCGTTTTGTCTCAATCTTTTAGATGCTGAAGCTATATTAGGCATTATATTTCTCCGTGGTTTAAATAAAAAAAAGCGGAGTTGACGGGGCTCGAACCCGCGGCCTCCTGCGTGACAGGCAGGCGCTCTAACCAAACTGAGCTACAACTCCAAACTAGTTAATGAATGCTTGCATTATACTACAAAGTTATTTTTTGTCAAGTGGTAATATTAAAAAAATTAATATTATTTTCTTAAACTATATAAAAAAACCTTATATAAGATGTTTATCAAATTATAAAACTAATGTATGATTAATTATTATATCATTTGTAAAGAAGAATAAAAACATGAAAAAAATAATAACATTTATAATCATACTCGCCATTATAATATCTTCTAATGTAATTGCTGAAAATATAGTATATATAACTAAAACAGGTAAAAAATATCATCTTAAAAACTGCCGCACTATAAAAGGAGAGGCGTATGAAATATCATTATCAGAGGCAGAATATAAGGGATATACTCCATGCAAGGTATGCAAACCATACTAAACTGTTTTAAAATAAGAATTATACTTTGACATTTATATATTATTTAATTATAATAATATTATGATAAATATTAATGTTTTAAATGACTACTTTATGCGTTATCTGTTTGCTAAAGAAGGACATGAACGTATTTTGAAAAACTTAATTAATTCAGTAAGAGCTGACTATAATCAAG
>NZ_CASEGO010000104.1 GCF_949287625.1 uncultured Brachyspira sp.
TAAAATAAAACAGTATTTTTTATAATAAAATATTTTATGATATATAAATTATTTTTAGTATATTATAACTCTTTATTTATATCAATATTCTTAAAAATAATATTTTATAATACTTAAGAGTATCATAAAATTATAAAAAATAGATAAAAAAGTATTATTTATTATATTCTTATTGTTTGAATATGAATAATATATTTATTATAATTAAGCTATATATAAAAATATTGGAGTTAATATGAAACCTATAATATGAATAAGCGGAAGTATTTTAAGTAACGATAATGACGGAGTTTTGTTGTCGGGCGGGTATGATGTTGATCCTATTTACTGGTGTGAAGAGATTCATTCCTAATTAGGCAGAATATTTCCAAGAAGAGATAATTATGAATTAAAGATAGTTAAATATGCTTTATAAATGAAGAAACCTATACTTGATATATGTATGTGCTGTCATATTATTAATATTGCTTTTGGAGGAAGTTTGTATAAGGATTTATCTCTTATAGATAATTGCTATATAAAACATTCTCAAAGTGCCAAATCTTATGAAGCTGTCATAGTATAATAACCAAAGAAGGAAGCATTATAAGATATATAGCAATAGTAGATGAAGAGTATAATGGTTAATTCTTTTCACCATTTAGCTATAAAATATTCAGGTTTTGAATCAATAGGTGCTGCGGCGGGAGGTAATGTATAATACTAAAAAGAATATACCTTTGGCTACATATGTATAGTTTTAATATTGGCAGCTATAATATATATACCTATACGGGTAAATAGTATAGGTATATTAGAGCTTTTCTTACTAGAACAAGTATTCCAGTTGCAATAGCAGCATAAAAGTTTTTAGGAAAATGGGCTGGTGCTGTGATAACAGCAGGTACTTTAATATCTATATTGGTATAAATATAGCTTCTTCATTTTTGACTCCGCGTGCTGGTGTTGCTATGTCAGATGAGCATCAGCTTCCAAGTATAATTTCAAAAAGAAATTCAAAAGATGTTCCTTATGTAGCAGTAATAATATCAGTAGTATTAACAGCTTTAGTAACATTAACAGGAAGTTTTACTACATTAGCAGCTATAAGCGTAGTATCACGTCTTGCTCAATATATACCAACATGTTTGGCAGTTTCCAGTAATGAGGAAGAAAGCCCCTAATATGGAAAGAGGTTTTGTACTTCCTTTTGGTCCAGTTATACCAATAGTTGCTACAGTTGTTAGTTTGTGGTTATTATCACAGTCAGATTTGAAAAAAATAATATTTGGTTTGGGCGGTTTGGTTATAGGAGCTATAGTATATTTTATAATGAAAATGTCAAATAAAAAATCATAAAAAATGTACTGATTACGGTATATAATCCTGTTTTTTAGTGTTTAAAAGCAGTTATATACCGTAATATTATATATAGTAATACGTTGTTTTATTTTAATATTTTTTAAAAAAATTAAATATTATTTAAATAATATCTTGACAAATATTTAAAATAATATAGCATAGACATGTAATATGAGTATGAGTGTTAATAAAAAAAATATTTTAATAACAAATAATCCCAGATTTAAAGAGGTGAATAGCTCTAACATACAGATTTTTTATTTGCCAGATTTAGATTTTATGGGAATACTTTATAAGGCTAGAGATTACATACATTTGTGCTATAAACTCTTAACTCACCCAATAGTAAGCAGTATAAAGCCTTATGAGACTCCATATAAAAGTATAGCTCTTTCCGATAATAATGGCGTTCTTGATTTGGAGTCATTAGAACTAATAGAGAATTCTATAGCATTGACTAAGAATTTTTTAGATAAGCCTAGAAGAAAACTTACTGAATCTATAGACGAGGACTTTAAGTTGATAGATTATAAACTTGTTGTCGGAGCTATAGAGAGTATTTTATAATAGGAATTTGTAAGGAGATTATAGATGAGTAATTTATATGATTGTATTATAATAGGCGGCGGTCCATCTGGTTTGGCTGCTGGTATATATTCTGCCAGAGCTAGATTAAAAACAGTTCTTTTTGAAAAAGGAAGTTTCGGCGGTCAAATTAGTATAACTGATGAAATAGCTAACTATCCAGGTTTTTATGAAGAGTCAGAAGAGGGAAGACATCCTAAACATCTCATTAATAAAATGATAGAACAGGCTAAAAAATTCGGTGCTGAAATAGAACATAAAGAAGTTACAGATGTTAAGTTGGATGGAAAAATTAAAGAAGTAACATTATCTGACGGAACTGTTTATCAATCTAAAGTAGTTATAATAGCTACAGGTGCTCAGCCTAGAAAATTGGGTTGTAAAGGTGAAGTGGAGTACACAGGTAAAGGAGTTTCTTACTGTGCTACTTGTGATGCTAATTTCTTTGAAGGTATGGAAGTTTTCTGCGTTGGAGGAGGCGATACAGCTGTAGAAGAAGCTATGTATTTGTCTAAATTTGCTAGAAAAGTAACACTTATAGTAAGAAAAGATTATGTACGCTGTGCTAATTCTATCGAAGAAAAAGCTAAAGCAAATCCAAAAATTGAAATAAAATTTAGAACAGAACTTTTAGAACTTAAAGGTGATGGAATAGTTGAATCTGCTGTATTCTTAAATAATGAAACAGGCGAAAAATATGAATATAAAGCAGATGAAGAAGATGGAACATTCGGCGTATTTATCTTTGTTGGTTATGTTCCTTTAACAAAATTGTTTGAAGGTAAAGTAGCTATGCAGGACGGATATATTCTTACAGATGAAGAGATGAAAACAAATGTTGAGGGTGTATTTGCCTGTGGCGATTTAAGACCAAAAATGTTAAAACAGGTTATTACAGCTACAGCAGACGGAGCAATAGCAGCTATTTCAGCAAATAAATATATAGAAGAAAAATTTACTGAATAAAATTTAAAAAAATAGTAAAAAATGTTGACAATAATAAAAAAAATTGTTATATTATATAGTGTAAATAAAAATATTAAAAAGGATATATGTTAATGAGATTTAATAGCTGAGTAAATAATTTATCTTGCGGTGCAATGAATAATGTATTCTATAATTCTATTGTTGAATTATATGGTTTGCAAACAGTAAATTTCTCAGGGATTAAATTTTATGCATGTTCTTTATTGTGTGATTTCAAGAGCGGAATATATTTTATAAAAAAGTATATTTTGCTCTTTTTTTGTTGATATAATTATATGTACATATTTTATATAAAAAATAAAAAAAAGGAGACTATATGAAGTTAGAGATAGGCGAGATTTATATTAAAGATATAAAACTTGACAAAATTTCAAAAGTCGAGAATGGTGTACTCTATGTAAATGTAGACGAGGTTACAAAAATAGTACTTGAAGATGACAAGTTAAAAAGTGTAACAGTTGATGTGGCTCATCCTGGAGAATCAGTACGTATTACTCCAGTAAAAGATGTAATTGAACCTAGAGTAAAAGTTGACGGAAGAGGCGGTGTATTCCCAGGTATGATATCTAAAGTAGATACAGTTGGAGAAGGTAAAACTCATGTATTAAAAGGTGCAGCTGTAGTTACTTGCGGTAAAATAGTTGGTTTCCAAGAAGGTATTATTGATATGACAGGACCTGGAGCTGATTATACACCATTCTCTAAACTTAATAATTTATGTTTGCTTATAGAGCCAATAGAGCCTATAGAAAAACATGATTATGAAGCTGCAGTAAGAGGAGCAGGTTTAAGAGTAGCTGCTTATTTAGGAAAATTAGCTAAAGATTTAAAACCTGATAATACTTACAGTTATGAGACTAAACCTATATTTGAACAAGCAGCAATGTACCCTAATTTACCAAAAGTAGGATATATATATATGCTTCAAACACAAGGTTTGTTACATGATACTTATGTTTATGGTGTAGATGCTAAAAAAATAGTTCCAACATTTATTTATCCAACAGAAGTAATGGATGGTGCTATAGTAAGCGGTAACTGTGTATCAGCTTGTGATAAAAATACAACTTATCACCATTTGAATAACCCAGTAATCAGAGCTTTATATGAAAAACATGGTAAAGATATTAACTTTATGGGTGTTATAATAACAAATGAAAATGTATTCTTAGCTGATAAAATGCGTTCATCAGATTGGTCATCAAAATTAGCTAAATACTTTGGATTAGATGCCGTAATCATTTCAGAAGAAGGATTTGGTAACCCAGATGCTGACTTGATAATGAACTGTAAAAAAGCAGAAGCATTCGGTATTAAAACTTGTATCATAACAGATGAATATGCTGGAAGAGACGGAGCATCACAATCTTTGGCAGATTCAGATGTATCAGCAAATGCTGTAGTAACAGCAGGTAATGCTAATGTAGTTATTAATTTACCAAAAATGGATAAAGTAATAGGTATGTTAGATTATACAGATAAAATAGCAGGCGGATTTGACGGATCATTAAAACCAGATGGTTCTATTGAGGCAGAAATACAAGTTGTCACAGGTGCTACAAATGAATTAGGTTTTAATAAATTTAGTGCTACAGGACTATAAGTTTTGTAATGCTGATTTTTTAAAATATAAACAAAATTTTTTAGGAGGAAAGCCATGAGTATTTTAAATGGTAAAAAAGTAATTATCATTGGCGATAGAGACGGCATTCCTGGAGAAGCTATCAAAGCATGCGTTGAAACAGTAAATGACGCAGAAGTTTTGTTTGCTGCTACGGAGTGTTTTGTTTGAACAGCCGCAGGAGCGATGGATTTAGAGAATCAAAAGAGAATTAAAGAATTTACAGAAAAATTTGGAGGAGAAAATATAGTAGTATTATTTGGTGCTGCAGAAGCAGAAGCTACAGGTTTAGCAGCTGAAACAGTAATGATAGGCGACCCTACTTATGCTGGTGCTTTAGCTGGAGTAGAATTAGGCTTAGCAGCTTACCATGCCGTAGAACCAGAATTCAAAGAAGCAGTAGATCCTGCTGTTTATGATGAACAGGTTGGTATGGCAGAAATGACATTAAATGTAGATGAAATCATCGCAGAAATTAAAAAAATGCGTGATGAAAACTGCAAATATTTATAATAATATACTATATAAACTTATAATTTTTTGATAAAATAAAAATTCTCTAAAAAAATAAAAATCCATTGTAATTAAAACCAGTTTGGTTTTTAAAAAATCGGCAGCCTTATATTTAGTATTTGGTTGCCTTATTATATTAAAAAATTAGGAGGCTTAAATGCCACAATATAAAATAGTTCATTATATTAATCAGTTCTTCGCTAATATCGGCGGAGAGGAAAAGGCTGATATAGCTCCAGAAAAAAGAGACGGAGTTGTAGGTCCAGGTGCAGGATTACAAGGCGAATTGAAAAAAGCAGGTATTGATGCTGAAATAGTTGCTACTGTTATATGCGGTGACTCTTATTTCAATGAAAACCTAGATAAAGCTAAAGCTGAAGTATTAGAAATGATAAAAAGCTATAGCCCAGATTTAGTTATTGCTGGTCCTGCTTTCAATGCAGGACGTTATGGTACAGCTTGCGGTACTGTTTCTAAAATGGTACAAGACGAGTTAAAAATCCCAGCTGTTACTGGTATGTATGTTGAAAATCCAGGTGCAGATATGTTTAAGAAAGATGTTTATATCGTTTCTACTAAAGATTCTGCTGCAGGTATGAGAGATGCTTTGCCAGTTATAGCTAAATTAGCTTCTAAACTTCTTAAAAAAGAAGAAATCGGAACTCCAGATGCTGAAGGCTATATTCCAAGAGGAATACGTAAAGCATTATTCAGAGATAAAATCGGTGCTGAAAGAGCTGTTGATATGCTTATACAAAAACTTAAAGGTGAAGCATTTACTACAGAATATCCAATGCCGGACTTTGACAGAGTAACTCCTGGTGAAGCTGTTAAAGATATTACTAAAGCTAAAATAGCATTAGTAACAAGTGGTGGTATAGTACCATCAGGAAATCCAGACCATATAGAATCTTCTTCTGCTTCTAAATATGGAAGATATTCTATAGATGATATGGCGGAAACTGCACACGGCGGTTATGACCCTACTTATGCTAACCAAGATCCTAACAGAGTATTACCTGTTGATGTATTAAAAGAGATACAAAAAGAAGGAAAAATAGGAGAGCTTTATCCTTATTACTATACTACAGTTGGTAATGGTACTTCAGTTAAAAATTCTAAAGCGTTTGCCACTGAATTTGCTCAGACTTTAGTTAAAGATGGAGTTCAGGCTGTTATATTAACATCAACCTGAGGAACTTGTACTCGTTGCGGTGCAACGATGGTTAAAGCAATAGAAGCTACTGGAATACCTGTAGTTCATATTTGTACTATTGTTCCTATATCTTTAACAGTTGGTGCTAACAGAATAGTTCCGGCAGTTGCTATACCTCATCCATTAGGCGATCCTAATATGTCTAAAGAAGATGAGAAAAAATTAAGACGTGCATTGGTTGAGAAAGCATTAAAAGCTTTAACAACTCCTGTAGATACACAAACAGTTTTTGAAGATTAATTTGAAAATTTAAAATATTTATATATACTATTATATATAAATAAAGAAATAAAGGGGGAGTACAAATATTTAATTATACTTGTATGTCCCCCATTATTTCATTTACTAAATAAAAAATAAATATTGGAGATTTAAAAGATGAGTTATGCTGTATTAAAAGCCGCTGCTTATGCCATAGTACATGCACCTGATATGGTTGTAAATAATGGTACTACGCAAACAGTAGAAAGAGAAGTTAATCCTGATTCGGACTACTTGAAAAAAATTAAAGAACATCTTAGACCTTTTGAAGATGTTGTTAATTATGCACCTAACCAAACTTATATTGGTAATCTTCACCCTGAAGAATTGAAAAAACTTGCATCTCAAGTTTCTGAAGAAGTTAAAAAAGCTGGGGGAAGCTGGATAGGTGTACCTTGCAAAGGTGAGAGAAACGGTAAATTCGGTGAAATTTTTGCTGAAGATGAATTCATCTTTATGATGAAAATATCTGATGTATTTGAATTGGTATATTTAGAAGCTGAATTTGAGAAAAAAATGAAAGATGCTTATATTGCTTCAGAATCTAAATATAAAACAGAAGAAGAAATTAATAAAGATTTAGCTCAGGTAAAATGTGAGACTAAAATTGATGAAATAGAAAGATTGATAAAAGAAGAACATGCTGAAGGTTTATATTTCAATGAAAAATTGGTAGGCTGTATTAAAAGAGCACATGATGTTGATATTAACTTAAGTGCACATGTTATTTTCGAAAATTTAGCTGTTAAAGCTTCTGGTATTATGGCTTTAAAAGAACTTATCAGAAAGAAAAATATCGATCCTAAAACAATCGATTTAGTTATTGAATGTTCTGAAGAGGCCTGCGGTGATATGAACCAAAGAGGAGGCGGTAACTTTGCTAAAAGTATAGCCGAAGTTGCTGGAATACCTAATACTACAGGTTTTGATATTAGAGGATTCTGTGCTGCTCCTTCACATGCTTTAGTAACTGCTGCTTCTTTAGTAAAAGCTGGTTCTTATAAAAATGTAGTAATAGTTGCAGGAGGTGCTACTGCTAAATTGGGTATGAATGGTAAAAGCCATGTAACTAAAAATCTTCCTATTATTGAAGATATATTAGGTGCTTTTGCTGTACTTATCAGTGAGAATGACGGAGTACACCCAGTAATAAGAACAGACGTACTTGGAAGACACACTGTTGCTACAGGATCTGCTCCTCAGGCTGTTATGACATCTTTGATAGTAAATCCGTTAGAAAAAGCAAACTTAAAAGTTACAGATATAGATAAATATACTGTAGAAATGCAAAACCCTGATGTAACTAAACCTGCAGGTGCTGGTGATGTTCCAGAAGCTAATTATAAAATGATAGCTGCTATTGGTGTTAAAAAAGGTGATATAGAAAGAAGCCAAATAGCTGAATTTGTTGATAAACATGGTATGTCTGGTTGGGCACCAACTCAAGGTCATATACCATCTGGAGTACCTTATTTGGGTTATGCTATTGAAGATATTATGTCTGGAAAAATTAATCGTGTAATGCTTATAGGTAAAGGTTCATTATTCTTAGGAAGAATGACTAATCTTTTTGATGGTATATCTGTTATTATCGAAAAAAACAGCGGTGATAAAGGTACAAGCGAAGGTGTTTCAAAAGAAGAAGTTAATAAACTTATTGCTAATGCTATGAGAGATTTCGCTAAAAGTATGTTAGGTGAGTAAGGAGGTATTATATGAGTGATGCTTCTAATTCAGCTATAAAATCTATGATAGGTGAAACTTTCCTTTCACTTGCTAATGCTTTAGAAACAGGACAATTCGGAAAAAAAGTACGTGTTGGTATTACAAATAGAGGTTCTGAGCATGGTGCTGAGGCAGTATCTCTTGGCGGTGTAATAGCTATGAGCAGAAATAAAAATGTTGAAGTTGTTTTAATTGGTGAAAAAAATTCTACCGGACTTCAAACAATAGAAACTGACTGCGATGAAAAAGCTCATAAAATAATGGAAGAAATGCTTTCTAAAGGAGAATTGGATGCTTGTGTTACTATGCATTATCCTTTCCCTATAGGAGTATCTACTGTGGGAAGAGTTATATCTCAAGCTAATGGAAAAGAAACATATATAGCTACTACTACAGGTACTTCTGCTACTGTCAGAGATCAGGCTATGTTTAAAAATGCTATTTACGGAATAATAACAGCAAAAGCATGCGGTATCAAAGAACCAACAGTTGGTATATTAAATATTGATTCTGCACGTACTGTAGAGAGAGCTTTGAAAGAATTGGCTTCTAATGGTTATAATATTAAATTTGGAGCTTCTAACCGTGCTGACGGCGGTGCAGTTTTGAGAGGAAATGACCTTATAACTGGTGCTGTTGATGTTGTTGTATGCGATTCTCTTACTGGAAACATACTTATAAAAATGTTCTCTTCATTTAATAGCGGCGGAAGTTATGAAGCTATAGGATATGGTTATGGTCCTGGTATAGGATTCGGATTTAAAACTCCTATATTCATTATTTCAAGAGCTTCTGGTTCTAATGTTATTGCTGGTGCTATTGAATATGCTTATCAATGTATAAGCGGTAATTTAATAGATGTTATGAATAAAGAAGAAGAAGAAATAAAAAAATATGGTTTTGATGCTATTTTAGATAGTTTAAAACCTAAAGCAAATGCTTCTTCAGGCGGAGAAAAAGCTAAACCTTCTGTAGCTAAAGAAGTTGTAACTGCTCAAATTCCAGGTGTTGAAGTTATGGATTTGGATGCAGCTGTTGATTTGGTTATGGAAAATGGTATATATGCTGAGTCTGGTATGGGCTGTACCGGACCTATTATATTAGTAAGTGATAAGAATAAAGAGAATGCAGAAAATATTTTGAGAAAAGGCGGATTTATATCTTAGGTTAAGATTATCTGCTGTAAAGACTAATAACGATTATAGTAACTTTTTTTACTAAACTTTGTAAATTATGGAAACATTAGATATAAAAAATAATATCTAGTGTTTCCATTTTTTATATTCATTAAAATATTAAAATCATAGGGAGTTTATTATGCGTTTAGTTTATTTTATTACTTATACTACATAGATTTTTATTAGTAATTACTGATTAAATCTAATTAGTATAAGTTTTTACCAATTCATTATATATAAAAAGATATAATGAAAGTTTTATTATTGTCAAATTAAAAAAAAAAGAGGAGAAAATTATGACATTTGAACAATTTAATGATCAATTATTAGTAATAGTTAATAAGGTTGCTGGCTTCTTATGGGATCCTTTACTAATTATATTACTAGTAGGTACAGGTCTATTTCTTACTTTTAGATTGAAATTTGTTCAGGTAAGAGAATTTATTTATAGTGTTAAACGCAGTTTCAAAAAGTCGGAAAAAAAATCAGGCGGTACAGAAGATGGAAAAATCAGTTCTTTTCAATCATTGGCCACTTCTATAGCAGGTCAGGTTGGTACTGGAAACTTAACAGGTACAGCTACAGCTTTATTAGCAGGAGGTCCTGGAGCTGTATTTTGGTTGTGGGTATCTTCATTCTTAGGTATGGCTACTATATTTGCTGAAGCTAGTTTGGCTATACGTTTTAGAGAAAAAACGCCTGAAGGCAAATGGATAGGCGGTCCTTCATATTATTTGAAGCAGGCATTCAAAAATAGTTTCGGTAAATTTTTAGCAGGACTATTTTCTATATTGATAATACTTGCTTTAGGATTTATGGGTAATATGGTTCAGTCAAACTCTATAGGCGTTGCTTTTAATAATGCTTTTGGAGCTCCTACTTTTGCTGTTGGTATAGTAGTAGCTTTACTTTCAGGATTTATATTCTTGGGCGGTATAGGAAGAATAGCTAAAACTACAGAGAAAATTGTACCTATAATGGGTATATTGTATATACTTGGAGCGGTTGCTTTCTTAGTTGTTAATGCAGGCAAAATTCCTGAAGCTTTCAGAATGATATTTGTAGGTGCTTTTAATCCTGAGGCTGTAGTAGGAGGTACTATAGGTATCGCTGTAATGAATGCTGTACGTTTAGGTATTGCAAGAGGTTTATTCTCTAATGAGGCTGGTATGGGTTCTACTCCTCATGCACATGCTTTGGCTGATGTTGAGCATCCATGCGAACAAGGTGCTGTTGCCATAATGGGTGTATTTACTGTATTTTTAATAGTAACTTTAACTGCTTTAGTAATGCTTACTTCTGGAGTTTTGGATCAAGTATATAACAGTAATGTAACTCAATCTACTATTCCTGAAAATCTTAAAGGCATAGGTTTGGCACAGGAATCTTTCAAAACTTTATTTGGGGATATAGGTGTTAAATTTGTGGCAGTATCTTTGTTCTTCTTTGCTTTCTCTACAATCATTGCTTGGTATTTCTTTGGCGAACAAAATATAAGATATTTATTTGGTGAAAAAGCTGTAAGGGTATATTCTTTACTTGCTATAATATTTATATTCATAGGTTCTACTTTAAAAGTTGATTTAGTATGGTCTTTAGCTGACTGTTTTAATGCTATGATGGTTATTCCTAACATTATAGGTGTATTAGCTTTAAGCGGTACTGTCTCTGTTTTATATAATGAGTATCAAAAATTCAAAAAAGATAAATAATAAAATTTAATATTTTAGAGGACTTATATATATTTATATAAGTCCTATTTTTTTATGAAATATATTCATCAAATATAAATTTAATAATAAAACTGTTTTTATGATGAATAATAAATAATAAAGATTATTAAAAAATTAGCTATAAAAAATAGTTTTGAAACAAGAATATTGACAAAATATATATTTTGAATATAATATAAAACGCATCGCATCGCATCGCATAATATTTTAAATTATTTAATTTCATTAAGCAAATTATCCTATTTTCATTTCTTATAAATTAGTAAAAAGGAGAGAATTATGGAATTACATATTGGAAATTTTTATGTAAAAGACATCAAATTTGGCGATAAGACCAAGTTTGAAAACTCTGCTTTAACAATCAATAAAGAGGAGGCTTTAAGTATTGTTAAAGAAGACAATCATATTACTGAGGCAGATATTATTATTGTTAAGCCTGGTGATATGGTTAGAATAGTTCCTGTTAAGGAAGCAATAGAGCCAAGATGCCGTTTAGACGGTAAAACTATTTTTCCGGGGGTTTTAGGTCCTATGTACAGAGCAGGTGACGGAGTTATGCATGCTCTTAAAAACTGCAGTGTATTGGCGGTAGGAAAACATTGGGGCGGATTCCAAGACGGATTAATAGATATGGGAGGAGAAGGTGCTAAATATACATATTATTCGAGTCTTTTAAATGTATGTTTGGTTGCTGATACCGATGAAGAGTTTGAAAAAAGAGAACAGCAAAAGAAAAACAAAGCACTTCGCTGGGCTGGTATGAGACTTGCTGAATATTTAGGAAATTGTGTAAAAGAACAAAAACCTGAAGAGGTAGAAACTTATTCTCTTCCAAGTATAACAGACGCTTCAAGAGATGCTAAATTACCTAAAGTAGCTTTAGTACTTCAGGCACAATCTCAGATGGAAAACGACGGATATAATGATTTAGTTTATGGCTGGGATACAAACAGAATGCTTCCAACTTTAATGCATCCTAATGAAATATTAGGCGGAGCTGTTATATCAGGTTCATTTATGCCTTGTTCTTCTAAATGGTCAACTTATGATTTTCAGAATTTCCCAATGATTAAAAAATTATTTTCAGAACATGGAAAAACTATTAATTTTTTAGGAGTTATTTTTTCTAATCTTAATGTTGCTTTAGACCAAAAAGAGAGAGCTGCATTATTCGTAGCACAAATAGCTAATAATATAGGGGCTGATGCTGCTATAGTAGCTGAAGAAGGATACGGTAACCCAGATGCCGACTTTATTGCATGTATAGTTGCTTTAGAAGATGCTAAAGTAAAAACTGTTGGTTTGACTAATGAATGTACTGGAAGAGACGGAGCTTCTCAGCCATTAGTAACATTAGATGAAAAAGCAGATGCTATAGTATCATGCGGAAATGTATCTGAGATGATAGATCTTCCTCCTATGCCTACAGTTATAGGAGAATTGGAATCATTGGCAAGAGACGGATTGTCAGGCGGATGGAGCAACGATGCCGTGTTAGGTCCTTCAGTTAGAGAAGATGGTTCTATTATTATGGAAAATAATGCTATGTTCTGCGGTGATATGGTTGTAGGCTGGTCTGCAAAAACTATGGCAGAGTTTTAAGGAGCTTAAAAATGAAAAAAGGTATTTTATATATAAATCAATTTTTTGCCGGAGTAGGCGGAGAAGATATGGCTGATTACAAGCCTGAAATCAAATCTGAATTAGTAGGACCTGCTATGGCATTTTCTAAGCATCTTAAAGGAGAGGTAGAAATTACTCATACTATTATATGCGGAGATAATTTCATTGGAAGTAATCCAGATGAGGCTTTGAATATTATAATCGGATTTTTAAAAGATAAAGAGTTTGATATATTCTTTGCAGGTCCGGCTTTCAGAGCAGGACGTTATGGTGTTGCATGCGGTAAAGTGTGTAAGGCTGTAAAAGAACAATTCAAAGTTCCTGTAATCACTTCTATGAATGATGAAAATCCTGGCGTTGATATGTTCAAAAAAGATATGTACATATTTAAAGGCGGTGCTTCTTCTGCTGCTATGCCTAAAGATACTTTAGCTATGAGTAAGTTTGCAATTAAACTTTTAAAAGGTGAAGAAACTTTACCTGCTTCAGAAGAGGGATATTTCGGAAGAGGTATTAGAAAACAAATTTGGACAAAAGATAAAGTTCCAGCTACTGAAAGAGTTATGGATATGCTTCTTAAAAAGATTAAAGGAGAGGCATTTACTTCTGAACTTATTATACCTAAAAAAGAATTAGTACCTATAGCAAAAGCTGTAACAAAAGAAGAATTAAAGAAATTGGAAGTAGCTATAGTAACAAGCGGAGGTATAGTTCCAGTAGGAAACCCAGACAGAATACAGTCTGCATCTGCCACTAAATGGGGTAAATATGATATATCTAATTTAGATGATTTGGTAGAAGGCGAGTATATGACTATACATGCTGGTTTTGACCCTGCTGCTGCTAATGAAGACCCAGACAGAATAGTTCCGCTTGATGTTTTAAGAGCTTATCAGAAAGAAGGAAAAATAGGAGGAGTATATAAATATTTCTATTCTACAGTTGGTACTGGTACTACTCAGGCCGAAGCTGCACGTATGGGAAGAGAAATTGCTGATGAATTAGTGGAAGCTGGAATAAAAGTTGCTTTACTTGTTTCTACTTGAGGAACTTGTACTCGTTGCGGTGCAACGATGACAAAAGAAATAGAAAAAGCTGGAATAACTATAGTTCAGATTGCCAACTTGATACCTGTTGCAAAAAGTGTTGGTGCTAACAGAATGGTTCCTGCTATATCTATACCATATCCTTTGGGAGATCCTGCCACTACTAAAGAAGAACAATGGGCTTTACGTTATCATAGAGTTGGTGTTGCTCTTGATGCTTTATGTACAGATATAAAAGAACAAACTGTATTTGAAGTAAAAATATAATTTTTAAATAAATTTCATTAATCATATGCAGTGCATTAATAATTATATTGATGTACTGCATTCAAAAAAATCATTAGGAAGGTATATTTATGAGCGACAAGAAACAAATTAATTATACTTTTATAATTTCTATTATAGTTACTTTATTAGTTGTTATATGGGGTATTGCTTCTCCAAAAACTTTTGAAACAGTTGCAAATACTATGTTTGGTTTTTTAGTAGATAAATTCGGCTGGTTCTATACTATTACAATGATGAGTTTTGTAGTTTTTGCCGTATGGATAGGTTTTTTCAGCAAATATAAAAATGTAAGATTAGGTGCTCAGGATTCTAAACCTGAATATAGTTTTTTAACATGGTTTGCTATGTTATTTTCTGCTGGTATGGGGATAGGATTAGTATTTTGGGGAGCAGCTGAACCTATGAATTATTTTGTAGCACCTTTGGGAGCTGAACCAGGAACTCCTGAAGCAGCACAATTTGCTATGCAGAAATCTTTTTTGCATTGGGGATTTCATCCTTGGGCTAATTATGCCATTTTAGCTTTGGCATTAGCTTTAATGCAGTTTAAATATAATAAACCCGGAATGGTAAGCAGTGTATTTATTCCTCTTATAGGAGAGAAAAGAGTAAACGGACCTATTGGAAAAATTATAGATATATTTTCAATATTTGCTACTGTTGCAGGTATTGCTACTTCTTTAGGTCTTGGTACTTATCAAATTAACAGCGGTTTGAAATTCTTATTTAATGTTCCAGAAACAGTTTCTGTACAGTTAAGTATAGTTATAATAATTACCATAATATATATTTTTTCTACAGTTACAGGATTAGACAGCGGTATTAAGCATTTATCTAATATTAATGTTTATATATTTACTTTTGTTATTATAGCTTGTTTTTTAATAGGTCCTAGTATTAAAATATTGGATACTATGATAGAAGCTACTGGAGATTATTTACAGACATTTATAGGAAGCAGTTTAGAAACTGGGGCTTTCTTTAATAAAAAATGGTATGGTTCTTGGACTATATTTTATTTTGCTTGGTTTATAGCTTGGGCACCTTTTGTAGGTACTTTTATAGCACGTATATCAAAAGGACGTACTATAAAAGAGTTTATTATTGGTGTATTAATAGCTCCTTCTTTGGCTTCTTTTATATGGTTTGTTATAGCTGGTACCATGGGTATAGAGCAGGGATTAGAATTTGCTAAAGAGGCTATAAAATCTACTCCTACTACATTATTCAGCGTATTGAGCAATTATACATTCGGAAACATTATTTCTATGATATGTGTTTGTCTGCTTGTAACTTTCTTTGTTACTTCTGCTAATTCTTCTACATTTGTATTAGCTATGTTTAGTTCTAATGGGGATTTGAATCCTACAGGTCCTAAAAAGATTTTATGGGGTGTATTACAGTCTGGATTAACTTTGGCTTTAATGATAGGCACATCTAACGGACTTCAAATGCTTCAAACTGCTTCCATAGCGGTGGCATTCCCATTTGCATTTATTATGATATTTGCTATGATATCAATAGTAAAGGTTTTGGAAAAAGATTATGTTTAATTAATATATTTTATAGATAATATAATAAAATAGGAGAGAGTTTATTTTTTATAAGCTCTCTTTTATTTTATATATTCCTTTAATATTTTTACGCATTCTTTATTATTAAGCATTTCAGCCCACATTAATGCAGTTGTTCCGTAATTATCTTTTTCGTATAAATCGCTTCCATTTTCTAATAACAGTTTTAATACGTCAATACTATTACATTCTGCAGCAAGCATTAAACAGTTATTTCCATCGCTGTTTTTTGCATTTATGTCTGCACCGTTTTTTATCAAAACTTTCATATTATCATACAAATTGTTATAAGCAGCCCACATAGCACAGCTGCTTTTATCTTCGTCCATTTCATTAACATCTGCTCCATTATCCATTAATAGCTGTATAATTTCTGGATTATCTTTTTTTGCTGCCCATATAATAGGTTTTTCTCCGTATGTATTTTTTATATTTATATCAGCATTATTTTCTAATAATATTTTAACAGCATCTATTTTTCCGTTTCCAGATGCCCACATAATAGGTGTTATGCCTTTTTTGTCTTGTATATTTATATCAGCATTATTTTCTATGAGTATATTAACTATATCTATTTTATCATTTTCTATAGCAAACATTATAGCCGATTTACCGTTAATATCTTTTTCATTGATATTAATTCCATTTTCTATTAATTGTTTTACAATATCATTAAATCCGAAATAACATGATAACATTAAAGCATTAGTATCTTTATAAAATACTGCATTATTTATATTTAATGTTTCGTTAATTGAGTTATTTATATCAAGGCTTTTTATTAAATTTATAATATTTTCATTTTCCATAATAATATCCTAAATAATACTAGTATAATTTTATTTTTTAGGTTTAAATATTAATGATATAGAGTTTACACAATGTCTTGTATTTTTTTTAGTAAGATGTTCACCTTGAAACACATGTCCTAAATGTCCGCCGCAATTACTGCAGGTTATCTCTATTCTGTATCCGTCTTCATCTAATGATCTTCTTACAGCTCCTTTTATCTCATCATCAAAACTAGGCCAGCCGCAATGTGATTTGAATTTATCTTCTGAACGGTATAATTCAGCACCGCATTGTTTGCAGCAGTACACACCTTCTTCAAAAAAGTCATTATATTTTCCTGTAAACGGATATTCAGTGCCTTTAAAAATTATTACATTTTTTTCTTCTTGTGTTAGCTCTCTTTTTTCCATATTATATTTTACCTCATTTTATATTTATTTAAATTATAAGAAATTGTTTATAATAGTTGCTAATTTTTCATTTGAAATATCTTTTATATTGATAATATCTTTAGGTTTATCAAGGCTTTTAGAGATTTCTTTTTCAAATAGTCCTACATTATACCAATTATCATTTTTATATCCTACATTATGATAAGTACCTATAAGATTAAATCCTAAAGAATAATGAAGTTTTTCGCTTTTTTCATTAGGCAATGTAACTTTAGAATATACATTTCTTATTCCCTGATATTTAAGAATTTCTATAATTATAAAGCATAATTTTCTGCCTATGCCTTTAGAAGTGCTTGAATTATCTATATATACAGAAAGCTCAGTATTCCAGTTATACGCTTCTCTTTCCATAAACTTATTAGCATAAGCATATCCTATTATTTTACCTCTTTCATCTTCGCATACTAAATACGGATATTTATTAGTTATATTTTCTATTCTTTTTTTGAAATCTTCTTCAGTTGGGAGTTTATACTCAAAAGTAATAGGTGTTTCAATATACTGAGAGTATATTTTTAGTATTGATAAAGTGTCTTCTATAGTAGCCAGTCTTATTTTCATTTTATTTCTTTTTTAATTTATTTTAAGTTATTGTGTTATTATATATTTAATTGTATTTTTTGGAATATCAGTTAACTTTTTATTATAAAATATTTGGTTATAAAATCATTGACTTTTTTTTATAGTATGATATTATATATCGAACCGATTATATTGGTAAACTTTTCCATAATAGCAAAACGCTCTTAAATTATTAATTATTTTAATAATTAGAAAAGACGTTGTTACTTTAATTTTAAGTAATCAAAGCATTATGATTTTTTGTAATACTAATGTTTTTATAATGTATGAAATTTATGGATAGGGTGCCGTAGTCGGTACTCTATTTTATTTTAAAGGATATGATTATGTCATTACCAGTTATGAAAGACCTTTTAGAGGCAGGCGTACATTTCGGACACCCAACTAGAAAATGGGACCCTAGAATGAAACCATTTATTTTCCAAGAGAGAAATGATATCTATATCATTGACCTTATGAAAACTTTAACTTATGTTAAAAAAGCATATGATGCAGTTAAAGAAATGGCTAGAAACGGCGGAAATGTTCTTTTTGTAGGTACTAAAAAACAAGCTTCACAAAGCATAAAAGAAGCTGCTGAAAAATGCGATATGTACTATGTTAATAACAGATGGCTTGGCGGTATGCTTACAAACTTCGCTACTATCAAAAAAAGTATTGCCAGACTTAAAAGAATAGAAAAAGAAGAAGTTGACGGTACATTCGATAAACTTCCTAAAAAAGAGGTTATTTTACTTCTTAAAGAAAAAGAAAGATTAGAAAAAAACTTTGCTGGTATTAAAGATATGGAAAACTTACCAGACATGCTTTTCGTAATAGATCCTATGCAGGAGGCTATTGCTGTAAGCGAAGCTAGAAAATTGGGAATACCTGTAGTTGCTGTAGTAGACACTAACTGTAACCCAGAAGTAATTGATCACCCGATACCTGGCAACGATGATGCTATCAGAGCTATAAGTTTATTTGCTGGCGTTGTTGCTTCTGCTGTTATAGAAGGACAAAATGAAGCAGGTAAAGAAACATTAGCTAAACATGAATCTTCAAGCGAAGTACCAGAAGAAGAAGTTTATGACAATAGTGCTACTGAAGCAGCTGAAGCTATTGCTGAACAATATGGTGTTTCTCAGGAAGATGATGAGTAATTAAATACTAAAAATAATAAATTAAATATATAAGGATAATTTTCAATGGCAAATATTAATATGGATATTATTAAGGAGCTTAGAGAACGTACAGGCGTAGGTATTATGGACTGTAAAAAAGCTCTTCAAGAGACTGACGGTGATATGGATAAGGCTATTCGCCTTCTTAAAGAAAAAGGTGCGGCTGTTGCTGCTAAAAAAAATGAACGTACAGTTAAAGAAGGTTCTATAGGTTTTTGTGTTAATGATGATAAAAACAAACTTGCATGCATAGAACTTCAATGCGAAACTGATTTTGTTGCTAAAAATGAATTATTCATCAATTTAGCTAAAGAAATAGCTAATACTGCTATGGGATTTGATGATGTATCAGTAGATTCTCTTCTAAATGCTAAAGGTTCTAACGGCGACACTATTCAGGGTATGATAAATGAAGGTATACAGAAATGGGGAGAAAAAACAGTACTTGCAGAAGCTAAAGTTATGAAAACTGACGGTTTCTTTGGTACTTATTGTCACTTCAATAATAAACTTGTTGCTATAGTAGAATTTGATGTTAAACCAAAAGGTAGATGTATAGAAATAGCAGATCAAATAGCTATGCATGTTGCTAGTGAAAAACCTTTAGCTTTGAATAGGGAAGGAATAGACCCTAATGCTGTTAAAGAGCAAAAAGAAATATTTGAAAAACAAGTTAGAGATGCTGGAAAACCTGAAAACATGATAGAAAAAATCGTTGATGGTAAAATGAGTTCTTGGTATTCTGAAAGCGTTCTTATAGACCAAAAATTGTTTACTGACAACAAAATCTCTATCAAAAGTTTGATAGATGAAATCTCTAAAGAAGCAGGTTCTGA
>NZ_CASEGO010000105.1 GCF_949287625.1 uncultured Brachyspira sp.
AATAATTACTTAAAATAAAAATTAAGCGGATTGTTATTTTTAATAGCAGTCCGCTTTTTTATACTTGTTATAAAATAATTATATAATAATAAAATATATTAAAATTTATAATATCGAGGATAGCTTCCCTCAGATGCAGAAACATTTTCGCTAGATATTATCATAAGATATCTTGTAGGTTTGTAATTACCATAATCTTTATATTTATAATCAGGAAAATCTAGATATGCTTCACCCTTATCAGAGGCATAGCTTCCGTCTTCTCTTTGATGCGATCCATAAATTATAGTTTTTACTTCAGAAGTTTCTATTATTTTAGGAGTGCCTGTATCATCTACTATAGCTTCTATAAAACAATATTTCATAGTAGTAGGATGGTTCATACCTACATAAGGCAAAATTAAAATATTATCTGTTTTATTGATACTTGCAGGAGGACCAAACATAAAACTTAATCCTTCAAAATCCATTATTTGATTAAATGTTTCATTGAATTTGCTGTCGTATGCATTTGTATAATTATTTACATCAAAAACATCTTCGTTTACATTGTTATTATCATTATTGCCGTTTGAAGAGCTGTTATTCGGATTTGATACATTATTATTACATGATATTATAAATAATAAACTCAATATTATAATCATTAATTTTTTTAACATTCTTTACTCCTATTCATCTTTTTTTAAATATACTAAAACAGAATATTCTTTAAGATTTTCTTTGTCAGTAAATCTGTACCCTTTAAATGCTCTAGGCTTTACTTTGAAAGTTAATCTTTTATAATTTGCAGCAGGTCTCATCCATTCATTTATTTCATTATCTGCAACATTATCTTCTACAAGAAAATCTCCTATAAATTCATAATCATATCTTGGATAATAAGGTGTATAATCAAGACTAGGTTTCGCTACATACTCATTAAAAGCTAATATTGTATCTTTTTTCAGCTGTTCTTTATTATAATTATCATATTTGCTTAAAGGATAATATCCATATCTGCTATTAGTATAGCAATTTAATGTATCATTATAAACTAAACTGAAAGCATCATAACTATAAGCATGTTTTACCATATATTTTGAGAACTGTAATTCTGTATATAGCCCTAAATATAATTCATTTACTTCTCCGCTATTTTCATTAGTTAATGATACCAAATAAGTTTTTAGATAATCGCCTAAATCTTCTTTTCTGTATTCTGTTAATGCAGTCTCTCTTACATTAACTCCTTTATATGATACCCTTATATAATCAATTTCATCTCTTACTCTTTCATCATTGAATGTTATAGGGATTTCATACACTGTTTTTCCAGTTTCAGACTGTACGCTTTTGAATGATGTTAGATTTCCTGATACTCTGCTATTTAAATAATATGTAACAGGTATCAGTATTTCTACTTCTGACGGATCAAATTTTGAAGTTGTATTACCTCCTGAATTATCTGAAGTAGGGTCTGTTGTTTTTTTATTGCAGGAAAATACAAATATAAGCAATAAAAGTGTTAAAAAAATAGGTTTGTAAAGTCTTTTCATAACTTAACTCCGTATAATATTTTATAATAAAGCAAAGAGTGCTTTCTTATCATTTTGAAAAATAAAAGTTTTGGAATACAATATGAAAATGTATTTATATTATCATAATATTTTTTTATTGATAAATTTTTTACGAATGTATTATTTGTGAAAAGTATTAATATATTATTGCTGATGCTTGATGCTTGATGCTTGATGCTTGATGCTTGATGCTTGCATATTTTATCCTGTCATATAATTCTAACTACTATAGCAGTATATATTTTTTTATTATTTATGTCAAATATTATTTTGTATATTTTATTTATGCATTATAATTATAAAGGCTATGACTTATAAAAATCACAGCCTTTTATTAAATAAAAGAGTATAAATATAAATGAGTTAATCTTATTAGTCGCTGAATGATATAACACCTTCAATAATAGCTTCAAATCTGTCTGGTTCAATAATCATTACAGTATCATCTACTTTTAAGTTAGGTGCAAAGTCTCCTATACTTATTAAGAAAGAGTGTGCACTTTTGTATTGTCTAGCATATTCCATAAACTGATCCACTGTTTCCTGACGCATAGGATATCCAGAAGTATCCAAAGCAAATGTACTTTTGTATGACTGACCTTCAGATCCGAATTTTTTAATAGTAACGAAGAATACCAAAGTATCAGATTTTTTACTGTGTTCTGTTACTACATATCCGTTTAATGTTAATATTCTGTAGAAGTATTTTTCCAAATATTCTATAATATCCATTTCCAAAGCAGTTCTAAATGCATTGTTTGCTATGATAGAACTGTATGTTTTTAATTTTTGGTCTACATCCAAATATATATTTCTTACTGATTTGATTATTTCCCATTGTTTAACAGCAGCTTCAAACTGTTTATTTTTTACCAAAGTTTCAGCATATCTGTATCTTTCATCAACAACTTTTTCATTAGGTATATTTTCTTTAGTAAGTACTTGTCCGTAATATTCTCTTGCTTTTATATAGTTTCCAAGCTCATAATATGAGTTAGCAAGGTTTAGAGATATAGCGTCTTTATCAGATACATCATTACTTTCATATGCTATTTCCAATTCTTTAATTGCATTTTGGAAATCTCTGCTTGAAGATAATATTTCTCCTAATAATAAGTGGTATGAAGAATTAGTACCATCTAATGCAATAGCTTTTTCTATTTGCTGCTGAGCTGCATAATAAGAACGTATTTTATAAAAACATTCAGCAAGCATATACAATAGCTGCGGATTGCTGTCATTTTGAGCTGCAGCTGAAGAAAGGTATTTCTGAGCCTGTACCCATTCTCCATATTGATAACAAACAGAACCAGCTTTAAATAAAGAGTCATAATCATTATCTCTTATTTTTGTAATCATATCATATTCATCTATAGCTTTTTTTGTATTGCCTGTCTGCTCATATATTTTAGCTAAAAATTCTCTTACAGTTAATTCAGTTAATTCTTTAGTAAAATATGCTCCGTCTATCATATTTTGTAATGCCGCCATAGCAAGTATATACTGCTGCTGTTTATAATACATATTTGCAGTCATCCACAATATATTAGCATCTTTTTTATATTTAGGATCTAGAGTATTAATTTCTCTCATGGCTACATCATAATTTTGTTCATTGTAGGCCTGAACTATTTTTTTTAGTTTGATAGGGTATGAGCCGCTTTTAATAACGTACTGAGTGGCAAAACCTAATAAAACAATTAAAACTAATATTACAATTAATGAAGCTTCCACGATTCTAATCCCTTTTATTCATAATATATAACTGGACTTCCAGTTTCTTCTGATTCATTTAAAGCATCTTTAATTTTTCTCATCATACTATCTTTTACAACGAATACAGACATTTTATTTGATCTATTATTAGAAAAATCAAAGCCGCTTACAGCCATAGATACATTAATATCTACGCTTTCACCATTATATTCAAAATTATAATTTTTCAATGCTTTAAAATATCTTTTAGTAGCCTTCCAAGCCTCGTCCTCATTTGCAAAAATTACAGAGTATATAACATTATCATAAAGCAAACATTGATTTTCACCTATTCTGGCATTTTTCTTTATTGCCTTTATTAGCTCATCTTGAAGCTTTCTATAGGCACAGCTGCCGTATTCATCTATAATAGAATTACTATTTGATATTTTAAATGCTATAATACCTATAGCATGTTTATATCTTTGAGAGAATGCTATTATATTTTTTATAGTACTAGAAAATATTTCATACTCTGATTTATTAATTCTTACAACTTCATAATTTTCTGTTTTATACTCATCTTCTTCATCATAATCTGCTGCTTCATCTTCAATAGTATATCCCAAATTATATAATATAGTTTTATACATAAATATTGTAAATTTCTTTATGCAGTATGATAATTGTATTGATATAAAAAATAATCCGACAGCTAATATTGTGCTGTAAAAACTATAATCTTTTTTATATAAAAGTTTTTGTATTTCTGGTACATAACTAAGAGATAGTATAAGTATTACAGAAGTAACTATAAAGAAAAGTAAGTTTTCTATAGTTTTGGATAAACTAGTATATTTTTTAGTAGGCTGCATCATTACTATAATAAAAGCATATAATATAGAAATGCCTATCCATATCCATACCCAAACATCAAGAGCATAAAGTAAATACACGAAAAAATTCTCAGGGTTTGATGATATTAAAAGTATGTAAATAGGAATAATAACAGCACTGTATATTAAAGTGCATATCATAGCAGCAAAAAAGCCGTATATATATGATTTAGATAAGTTTATTTGTTTATCTTCCATAATAGTACCTAGTTCTTTCGCCATATTGCATTGTTATATTTTACAGCAGTTTGTCCGAATATTTTCATTATTTTTTCTAATTCCAATTTATTAGAATATAGTGCATATTCAAGACCTTTTTTGCCTTTACTTATAGCAGCAATAAAGCTTTCTTCTGTTATACAAACGGCATTAGCTCCTAACATAAAATATTTAAAAGTATCAGCTCCATATCTAGGAGATTCTGCCAGCAATGTTAATTGCATTTTATGATTATTATGCAAGTTACATGCTACTCTGTTTATAGTATCGGCAACTTTTTCCATACCTTTTAATGCATACTTATTATTATTTGAAAAATATATACTATTTGCATGTGAAGAATTGGCATTATGAATGTCATTTTCATTTGATATTCCCTTAATTATTATAGGAATATCTATTTCTTTTATAATTTTTGATAATTCTTTTTCGCTTTTTACATATATTTTATTATGAGAAGTAATATTATAGCAGTATGAAAGATCTATTCCAACAGCACAAGCACCATTTTTTTCTGCTTTTCTTAATCTTTGTAAAATAACTTCCTGAGGATTATTGCCGTCTATCATAATAATTCCTCTTTTACTTCCTTTTATTGTTCTTATTGAAAGCTCGAATAGTTCCTCATTATTAAAATCATTTAATATAGCTAATACCTCACAATTAGAAGCTGCATCTAATACTATTTCATAATATTCTCTTATATCCATTATTCCATCTATTACTTCAGGCAAATTATATATAGTGTCTAGTATAATTGGCTGCGACAAATGCATATTAAATATATTAGTTTCTAAATTAACTTGTTTTTCTTCATGAATTATACTAGGATTAAAAGAATAATGAGAAAGACCTGTTTTTTCGTCGGTATCGCCTTTAAATAGATAATTAGCACTTTGTTTTGAAGCTAGTTTTTCATGTGCTATTCTATTTATTTCTTCAACTGTAATACTTTTTTCATCTGTCAATTTAAAATGTACAAAGTTCATAGCTTTATTTGCTATTGCTATTGCTTCATCTCTAGTATTTCCTACAGCAATAATATTACCAGCTTTTTCCAAATTATTTGTAGGTGTAACAAGTATATCTCCAGCTTTTGTTTTTATAAATACTTCTTTTATACCTTCAACTTTTTTGGCATTTTCAACGCCTTCAATAGATTCTATAATGCCAGTACCTGGGAGAAATGCCTTTTCAACAGAAACTTTATTCCATTTTGGTTTTAAATCACTTGGAGGATTACCCAATGCTATTTCTATGGCATTTTTTATTAAGTTTACACCAGTAGAAAGAGGGTAGGTATAGGCACTCATAAATCCGCCGGATAATCTTGCAGCAATTTCTCCTACCATAGCACCGTTTTTTGTAACTTTTATATCACCCTTAGCAGCACCTATTTTTAAATTTAATGCTTTTATACCAGCTTTCATTACATTAACAGCATCATCTAATTTTTCTTTATCCAAAGCAGACGGCATAATATGTCCAGTTTCTATAAAAAATGGAGGAAACTCTATTATTCTGTCAGCTACTCCAGTAACATATATCTCATCATTGTATATAAGCATATCTATAGATAGTTCAGGACCGTCCATAAACTCTTCTATTATAACTTCGCCTGAAGGAGAGGCACTTTTTGCCCTATTAAATGCCGCAAGTACATCATTTTCATTTGATACCTTCATTACACCTCTGGCTCCCATATTGTCAGCAGGTTTTACTACAACAGGTGTATTTAAATGTCTGTATGCATCTATTGCTTCATCGTAGTTCCATACTGGAAAGAAATTAGGCTGAGGTACATTATTTTTTTTGAATCTTTCACGCATTCTTATTTTATTTGAAGCAGCATATGCATCTTCAAATCTGTTTCCAGGAAGCCCTAAAGCATTGGCAACAGCAGCTACAGTTGTAGAAGCATCTGTACCTACAGTGATAACCCCGTTAATTTCCATTTTCTGACTCAAATCTCTTGCCGCCCTTACACTTCCATCAACATCTCTTGTAGAAACTACCATAGGATAATCGGCTATTTTCATTCCATGTGCATCTTTATTATAATCAAATACTATTGTGTAAAGTCCCATTTCCTGAGCTATTTGTATGGCAGGTACCTGTAATAGTCCTGCACCTATTATTATTATGCGTTTACCTTTCATTTTAGTATTGCCTTTTTATTCAGTTTAAAATATTCCATTATATAGTATTATTAGTATCGAAATTTTAATACCAAACTAGAGAATTTTAAATTTTTTTTATTATGCTAAAAATATTATTTTCTTATTATTAATATCAACTAATTGACAATTTTTTATATGTGAATAAAATATTAGTAAATAATTTCTTGGAGATTATAAAATGGAAAATAATATTAAAGATGAAACTTCATTTGATAACTTTTTGGCACTTGATATTAGAACTGGTACTATAATAGAAGCTGAAGATTTTCCTAAAGCTAAAAGACCAGCGTATAAGTTAAAAATTGATTTTGGTCAATTAGGTATAAAGGTATCATCAGCACAGATAACAAAATTGTATAAAAAAGAGGATTTAATAGGAAGACATGTAATTGCAATTGTAAATTTTCCCAAAAAACAAATAGCCAATTTTTTTTCTGAATGTTTAGTTTTGGGTGCTGTAAAAGATAATGGTGAAGTGGTATTATTAACTACTAAAGAAGACTGCGAAAACGGTATTGCTATAGGATAGATTATTTTAGCTGCTTTATTATAAGCAATAATAATAAATTATCACTTTTTGTTTGAAAAATATTTATAAATATATATAATTTATTCAAATATTATAATCATAGAGGTTTGTCATGGAACTAAATTACAAAAAAACAGCAGAAGATATAATTGCTAATGTTGTAAAAGATAATATAGAATCAGCTTCTTTTTGTGCTACAAGATTAAGATTAATAGTAAAAAATAGAGAGCAGATTAAAGATGAAAATATTGAAAAAATAGAAGGTGTAACAGGCGTTTTTTATAATGCAGGTCAGTATCAAATAGTATTGGGTAAGAATGTTAAACCTGTTTATGATGAAATGATAAAATTAGGGGTTATAGCTCTATAAATATCGATTTTGTTATATTTTCTTATTTATATTGGCATTAAAAAATATTAAATATAACAATTCTCTATAAAGAGTTTTTTTAATTAAAGTTTAATGAATAATATATTTTTATTTATTAAACTTTAATTATTAATTATTAAATTCAAGCTTTTCAAAAGAATCTTTGTCAAGCAGCTCATAATGATAACCCTGTTCTGTAAGAAATAATTGTCTTTTATGAGCAAAATCTTCTTCTTTCGTGTCTGTAGTGATAATAGAGAAGAAATAGCTTTTATTTTCGCCTTTTTTTGGTCTTAAAACCCTTCCAAGCCTTTGAGCCTCTTCCTGTCTTGAACCGAAAGTTCCAGATATTTGTATTAATACATTAGCATCAGGTAAATCAACGGCCAAATTAGCAACCTTGCTTACTATCAAAGTTGTAATTTCCCCTGTTTTAAATTTTTTATATATAATATCTCTTTCACTTTGAGGAGTTTTTCCAGTGATAATAGTATATCCCGTTCTTTTCTTCATCTCATTTAACTGATCCAAATACTGACCTATTATAAGTATATTTTTACCCTGAAGTTTTTCTATAATCTTTTTTACTATCGTATATTTAAGAACATTCTCGCTTGCTATTCTGAATTTTACTTTATCACTTGATACAACATAATCAGATCTATGACTCTCATCTAAAGGTATTCTTATATCATAACAGTATGCTTCAGCAATAAACTTTTTCTCCTCAAGCTCTCTCCAAGGTATATCAAATTTTTTAGGTCCTATCAGACAGAAAACATCTTTTTCAAGTCCATCTTCACGTACTAAAGTAGCAGTAAGACCTAATCTTCTCATACTTTGAATTTCACTTGTAAGTTTTATAATAGGTGCTGGAAGCAAATGCACTTCATCGTATATTATAAGTCCCCAATTATGCTGGAAAAATAATTCAAAATGCACAAATGGAGATTCTTTATTTTTTCTGTATGTAAGAATTTTATAAGTAGCTATTGTTATAGGCTTAATTTCTTTATTTAATCCGTTATATTCACCTATATCTTCAGGAGGTATATCAGTTTTATCTAGTATTTCATCTCTCCATTGTCTGCATGCCGTAACACCAGTAACTATAATAAGTGTTCTAGTTTGAGTTTTGTACATTGCAGCAATACCTACAACAGTTTTACCAGTACCGCATGGAAGTGCTATTACTCCCGCTCCGCCTTCAGGTTTGCCGTCTGCATAAAATGCTTCAACAGAATTTTTCTGATAATCTCTTAAAGCAAAATCCTCACCATTAGAAGGTAATTTAGTTCTCATATTAAAATGATATGGCTCTCCAGTTTTATAACCTGCCAAATCTTGTACTGGATATCCTATATTTATAAGTGCTAATTTTATATGACCTCTGTATGTGGCATCTATCTCTAATTTGTTATTATTAATTTCTGCTTTTATATATTTAGTCATAAGTTTATAGTGAAGTATTTCATCTATTATGTTCTTATCTTCACTTATAAGGTAATATTTTTCATTTTCTTTGATAATTTTTATTCTTCCATACTTTTCAATGCTTGTTTCTATTTGCTTTATTATGTTTTTTGGTATTTCATAAGAGGTATATTTCTTTAAAAATCCGATTATCTGTTCTGAAGTGTAGTTTAAACTTGCAGCATTCCATAATGATACTAATGTTATTCTATAAGTATGTATATATTCAGGACTTTTAACAAGTTCGGCAAATACAAGCATAAAATTTCTAATTTCTTCAAAATGTTTTGTACTGACATCTAAAAGAATAGTACCATCGCCCTGAACTATGATAGGAGCATTCTTGTTCAATTTTTTTTCCTTTAATTAAAGTATGGATATATTTATTTAATTACTAATTATTTATTACTTAAGTTATTAATAAACATTATTTTCTATTAATGAAATAGTTTCTCTAAATATATTAAGATATTCTGTATTATTAGTATTTTGACTAACCCATGATTTTAACACATTTAATGCTTTAGTTTTATCATTTTGTGCCAAATAAACGTCGGATAATGTTAAAGTAGCCTGAGGTATCAAATAGCTTTTAGAATATGCTTTAGTAAAGTTTTCTAAAGTAGAGGCGGCCTGAGTATAATTTGTTAATTCTATCTGAGTATTTGCCAAATTATACATTGCACTATCTTGTAAATAAAAACCTCTTGCATTTGCCGCTTCCTGATAGTATTTTTCAGCTTCTGTAAAATTTTCTATATCATAATAAACACAGCCTAAAGCGTATGCACTTCTTAATTTTAAGTTTTTGCCTTTAGCAGCTGAGTATACTTTCTGAAATCTTGAAGTAATATCAATAATTAATGCAGGATCATTTAATTGTTCTTCTGGTAATTGAGCATTTTGATACACATTATACAATGCCAAAGCGGATTCAAACTCAGTATTTCTTGCTGAGTCTTGGCTTTCTATATTGGCTTTATATATCAAGACACCAGCTATTATTACTATTAATAGAACAAAGCCCGATATGAATATTATTCTATTATTGTATATGTATGTGAATATTAACTCAGCATTTTTTTGTATTTTATTTGTATTTTCAGACATAAAAATCCTCTTAAAATTAATTGTTTCAATAAAAGCTATTTTTAATAATCCATTATAATAATTAAACTTAAAAAAATCAAGTGTTTATTTCATAATTATTTTCTATGATATGGTTGAAATTTTATTATTGTTTATTTATAATTACTGTTAAAATTTGTATATAGGTAATTAATATATGTCTCCTCAAAAAATAGATTCTAAAGAAGTATTAGCTATAAAAATATTAGCAGAGTACAGTGATTTAAAAAAATATATCTATATGGTATTTTTTATAGATAAGTATGACAGTAAAATCATGGACATTGCATTTGTCATTTCTAATGATAATAAGCTCCTTAAATTTTTAAACTCGTATACAGATTTATTAGCACTTTATAAACATATAAAAATATATAATAAACTTAATAATGAAAATAATGCATCATTTGAGAAATTTCAAAAAGTTATTGATGAGATTTTTAATGATAATAAAAATATTAATAATATTATAATATATCAAAGCAATAATAATACTATTTCCATTATTGATATATTTGCAAGCAGTATGAATAAATTTATGGATTTTCATATAGGTACTTTTGATATAGCACATAAAGTACTTAGCTTTGAAGATGTTTCTAATGCTTTGGATAATGTAAACAAGGAATTGGAAAATACAGCTGCTATGCATGCTGCATATAGTTCTGATTCCAATTCATCTGCAGAAAATACTGATGCATCTAAACAGCCTGAAGCACCTAGTTACAAGTTAATCAATGCCTCATTTATAGTTGACCCAATAGGAGGTACATCTATAAATGATATAAATGTAGGTGATAAAGTTATGGTAAGCATTAATTCTAATACTGTTGAGGAAAATATAATATACCTAGAGCTTAAAGGTAAGAAAGATAAATATTCAAAATATATAGTACCTGCTGAAGTTTTAGAAAAGCATGTTGAAGAAAAATCTATTAAGATATTGTTAAAATTGATAGACGGATTTTGTGCTTTAATAGAAGAATTAGAGCCTATTAAATTAAAAGTATTCAATCCTACTAGAGATGTATATGTTGAAGGTGAGGATAATGATGCTGATAAGAAACAGTCATTAATAAGCAGACTATTCTCTAAAATTAATACATTCAAACTTGTAATGATAGGAATGGGTGTAGTTATACTCATTCTTTTTGCTGCTATAATATATGTATTCTTCCTCCAAGTTTGATTTATTGAATTAAATTTTTTATATATTTTATAGTTTATTTAATAGGTTATTATTTTTTAATAATTATTAAAA